>NZ_JAFCTX010000007.1:0-175775 GCF_049896245.1 Cypionkella sp. TWP1-2-1b2
CTGCGACATTCTCGAAACCGGAAATGACTCCTGGCGCTTCAAACAGCGCAAGAAAATCAGCGCCCAAACTGATCAATATTGAACGCTGTTACCTGTTCAATATTCGACGCTGATTGACAGTTTATCATCGCTAAGCCAGATCGACTCGGCGCGGGCCGAACGGTAAAGTTTGCCGGGCCGTTCACAAGGGTTTGCCAGAACAAGCCCCCGGTCAGTTCCCCAAGCCATGATCGCGGCGAACGTGGAAAACGTGTAATCAGCTTGCCGCCGCGACTTGATCGCCAGCTTGTCACGCCATGCAAGGAACTCGGCACGGGTGCGACGGTCGGGCAGGGCGGCAAGCGGGAAGTCGCCAAACTCAGCTTCAATCTGGCGAATTTGCCGAACGTAGTCTTTCCGCGTCCGAGGCGCGAGATCGGTGAATTTTGGTGCTGCCTGATAGGCGTTCAAAACAGATTGAAGCGTTCCGCTTGGCTCTTTGACCTTTTGCGCAATGGCCTCATTGAAGGCGGCTATAACTCAGGATCGCCGGGCTTGCCGGGCAGGCGGGGGCCGCCTTTCCATGCATAAAAATAGGTTACGGTTGAACCGTCCGCGAGTCGCTTCGTAATCCGGTTGATACCCTTAAGCTGGACTCGCATGTTTGGCCTTCCACTTATCAAAGGGCGTTTCGAGATTCGAATCGGCCCCGTCGGCAAAGATAACCCGAATAGTTCCGTCAGGTGTCACTTCAACCGTTCTGATTGGCAGCCCGGCGGCTTGGGCGGCTTTCACCGCCCGCGCCACATCGGCTTGCTTAAAGGTTGAAGGACGCCGGGTCATGGTTTTAGAACGCGCCGTTCAAGCGCACGTTGACGCTGCCCGACGGATTGCCAACGTCTTCGATTGCCACGCCGATCTTGGTATTGCCCGAAGACGTGCTGGTGATCAGCTTGGCGGTGTCGTCCCAGTAGCACGCCGCGCCAATGGCGAAGACGTTTGTGGAAACCTTCGGCAGATCGAAGACGCCTTTGGTTACGACGTCCACGTCGGCCCCTGATTCAGCGTCACCAGAGGCGACTCCGAAGATCAGGCCAGATTTGACGCCGCCGCCGCTGGTGACGGCGTAAGGCGCGGGAATAGTCAGGTTCTCGCCTGCCTGCACATAGTTCTTCATGGTCAGATTCCTTTCGAGGTTCTGAAGACAATGGTGATCGCTTCCAAGGCTAGTTCCTCTCAGTAACAACGGAAAAATCGGGAAAAATGGGAATCTCGATTTTCAATTTCATGTGGGGGCGTGAAAAGCCGGGGCTCCGCGTCCCCCCATCGCAAGGGCGGGGGTAGGACCCGCTTGTTCCCGTTCTTCCCTTTGTTCCCCAGCTATCCCCTGTCGGGGCATGGAGGGCCGACAGACCGACAGTCCTTAAGGACTCTGTCGGTGTCGGTCGGCCTACACCCACCTTTTGCCGATGCCGACAGATGCCGACTGTCGGCCTTTTGTCGGTGTCGGTCGGCCTGTCGGGCTTCATTGCTGTCCCCCTTCGTCGGGGAAGTCATCGGTATCGCTGCCCGTCGCGCCGTAGGGCGTTTCCTTCAGGGAATAGAAGCCGTCGCCAAACTCGATCAATTCCCGCTGCAACAGGTCGCGGACAGCACGCTTGAACGTGTCGCGCCGGGACTCCCACTTCTCAGATTGCGACACGTTCCGCCCGTTCACACAGGCTTCGCGCCAAGCCTCTTCGGCAACGGGCTTGCCGTCCGGGGAAAGATGGCGAAGGTGGGCATAGGCCGCCGATGCCGCCGGGGACAGTTTGTCGGCCTTGCGGGGCAGGTCAGAAGCGTCGGCCTCTTGGCAGACAGCCGTGGTGATCGGATCGCCATCTTCATCGGTGCCCAAGCGGCGGGTGGCAATGGTAAAGGCGAAGTCCTGTTCCGTCGTGCCATTGCGGTTCTTGGAAGGCTTGAAGGCCACCACGTCGGCTTCGCGCTTCAGGTAAAGCGACACGTCCAAGGCCCCATTCAAGAGGCTATGACCACGGGGCAGCCCGTCGCCTGCCTTAGTGTCATGGTGGATCAGGACCACGGCAGCGCCCCAGCGGGCCAGCGAACGGGCCGCCGCGACGACTTGCCCCATGCCTTCGGCGCTGTTCTCTTCCAGACCGGGGAAGGCGACGGCAAGGGTATCAATGAAGATCAGCGCCGGGCGACGGGCCTTCACTTCGGCGCGAAGGGCTTTCAACTGGCCCTTGTCCGAAAGAAGATCAGACACGCCCGCGACAAGCTGGAAAGCGTTGGCTTCGCCATGATCGCCGCGAAGGGCTGACAGCCGCGCCCGCATCCCATGCCCGTCTTCAGCCGCGATATACAACACGCCGCCTTGCCGAGTCCGCCGTCCGAAGACTTCCGCGCCTTGCGCTACGGCATAGCCCAGACGCGGGGCCAAGAGGCTCTTCCCTGCCCCCGGTGCCCCGATGATCGCGGCAACGTCGCCTTCAGCCAAAAGGCCCTTGATCACATAAGGACGGGCGGGCAGCGTGGCACATTCTGCCGGAGTCAGGAAAGTCAGGCCGCCAGATTTCGGGGCCGCTTGTTCATCCTCTTCCCGCCCGCCGACTAGGGCTGCAATCTCGGCTTCCTCTTCAGCCGTCGGAATCAGATCGAAGTCGGACAGCCAAAGCAGATGGGTCACAGTCGTGTCCCGCCAGCCGTGCCGCTCTGCCTCATGGATGATTGCCCAGCCCGTCACGCCGCCGTCGGCATGCAAGGAGTCCCAAGCCGCATCGGTGGCGGTTTCGTCATAGCCCGGCCATTGGCGCGACCAGCCTTGCCATGCTTCGCGCCCATCTTCGCCGCCTTCGGTTTCGGCGTGCAGAGCCATGCCGATGCCAAGCCATGCGTCACGGCTGGCATAGGTGTCGCCATCATTGGGCAAGGCCATCAAGGCCGCGCGCATGACGTGGAACGGCAGCCCGGTCGGTTCGCCGTGGCCGGCTTCCTTGGCCTTCAGGCGCGGCTTCAGGGCATCAGGCCAAGGCGGCAGATCATCGGTCAAAGAGCCGGACACAAGGCGGTAAGCGCCGCCCGCATGGGTCGCGCCGGGGGCCGCCACATAGCCGCCAGCGCCCCGCACGTCCACGCCGGGCGGCAATCTCGCCGCGCTGTTGCCCATGCCTTCAGGCCAGCGAAAATAGGCGTGAAGGCTGCCGCCGGGTGATTGCACCATGACAGGCGACAGGGTTTCAGGATCGAGTCCCATAGCCCGAAGGCCCGCAAATCCGTCTTTGCCATGCTTAAGGTCAATATCCACCACGGCAAAACCCGTGCGCGGCCCCATCGGGACGCCCGGCATGGCTTCAGGCCACTTCGCCCACCAGCGACGGATTTGTGCCGCGTCGGTCGTGGCCCGGTTCTGCCAATCCGTGATGCACGGAACCTTTTCGGATTTGCCTTTGCGCTTGACCAGATGAAAGGGGAAGGCCGGGATTTCAGCCTTGGCCAGATCACGGGCGGCTTGCAAGTTTTGGGGTATTTTGATACCGTTTTGAAGCGACATTGCTTGTTCCTATGTCGTGCATTGTTTCGCCCCCGGTGTTTGGTCGCGCCGGGGGCTTTTCTATTGAAGAGGGGTTTTTCAGTTGGCGTTTCGGGTGTAACCCATTGAAACTTCAAAGACTGTTTTTGCCCCGGTTGGATAAAAGATTGTTATTTTTCAACGGAACAACCCGGACTCCAAAACCGAGGGTCGTGGGTTCGAGTCCCCCAACTCCTGCCAGGTCTGTTTTCCTGATAATATTCGCGTTGATCGGGCTGCTGGGCCTGATGGCCTCTGCGGCGCGGGCGGATAGCATGTTTCATGCAGGACAACTGGTCTGCGAGGGCAATCGGGCATTGCTAGCGCCCCCGCACCGCACGGTCATCGGCATATCGATACAGAAGTTCAGCAATTTTCTCATCTGTCATGCCTTTTGAAAGCGCATGAACAGCGGCCGTTAGAAAGCCACTACCTACATGCGCTGACTGTAAGCCGCCTGTCTCAGTCAGTTCGGTGAAAAGATCGTGCGCACGAGTGAAAGCGAATTGTTCGGCAGTGGAAGGCCCCGTTTCTTCGTCATCATTCAAGTTAATTGTCCTCTCCTACTATGTTGTGCCGCCTCATTTTTTGTTAGCGACATAATATTCCCCTCTGCCATTAACTACAAACCCCTCCCGGATGGCAAATCGCGGCAGTGTGTTTCAGCGGGTGGAGGAGAACTGGTAGCTTTGTTTCAACCCCACACATTCGCGCCATCGGGCACAGCCTTGGGCTGGTAATCGGGCGTGTTTGGCCCATATTCCTAAGCCTACGACAAAGGAGGCCCCCATGACGACGTATCAGAAATCCGCTGACCGTATTGCCGCCCTGACGCCAGAGCAGTTTCGGGTCACGCAGAAGAGTGGCACCGAGCGGCCGGGGACGGGGGAGTATCTCGATAACCATGAGCCGGGGATTTATGTCGATATCGTTTCCGGCGAGCCGTTGTTTGCTTCATCCGACAAGTTTGAAAGCGGCTGCGGCTGGCCCAGTTTCACCAAGCCGATTGAGCTTGCACATGTGGCAGAGTTGCGCGATGGCAGTTTGGGCATGATGCGGATCGAGGTGCGCTCGGCCCATGGCGACAGCCATTTGGGGCATGTGTTTCCGGATGGACCGCGCGACCGGGGCGGTTTGCGCTATTGTATCAACTCGGCCAGCCTGCGGTTTGTGCATCGTGATGCGATGGTGGCCGAAGGCTATGGCGATTACATCAATCAAGTGGAGGATGTGAAATGACACAGGAAACCGCAATTCTGGCAGGCGGCTGCTTTTGGGGCATGCAGGATCTGATCCGCAAGCGGCCCGGTGTGATCGCGACGCGGGTCGGCTATACGGGCGGTGACGTGGCGAATGCGACCTATCGCAACCATGGCTCTCATGCTGAGGGCATTGCGGTTGATTTTGATCCGGCGGTGATCAGCTACCGCGAACTTCTGGAGTTTTTCTTCCAGATCCACGACCCCTCTACGCCGGACCGCCAAGGCAATGATCGCGGGCCGTCTTATCGCTCGGGCATCTATTATACGTCCGAGGCGCAGAAAGACGTGGCACTGGATACGATTGCGGATGTAAATGCCAGCGGGTTGTGGCCGGGCAGGGTGGTGACGGAACTCGCCGCTGCCGGGCCGTTCTGGTTGGCGGAGCCGGAGCATCAGGATTATCTGGAACGGTTGCCGACGGGCTATACTTGCCACTTCATCCGGCCAAACTGGCGCCTGCCGCGTAGAGCGGCTGAATAAGGCGGGTGCCGCGTAGGGCTGCGGAGTAACACTCGGCCACCCATCGCAGGCCTATAAGGCTTGCCGCTTGAAATCCCGGCGCGATGCGCGTA
This sequence comes from Cypionkella sp. TWP1-2-1b2, assembly GCF_049896245.1. Taxonomy (NCBI): domain Bacteria; kingdom Pseudomonadati; phylum Pseudomonadota; class Alphaproteobacteria; order Rhodobacterales; family Paracoccaceae; genus Cypionkella; species Cypionkella sp. TWP1-2-1b2. Next base: position 5,385 of record NZ_JAFCTX010000007.1, read on the forward strand.
TCTCGCCGGGAACCTCTTAGAAAGCGCGGAATCCGAAAATGGCAACGATCAATCCCGTCCAGTTCATGCAGCAGGTCCGCGCCGAGGTGGCCAAGGTGGCTTGGCCGTCGCGCCGCGAGGTGATGCTGACCACCGTGATGGTGTTCATCATGGCAGCGCTGACCGCGACGTTCTTCAGTCTGGTGGATTATGTGATCCGGCTGGGCCTGACGATGATCGTCACCGGGTTCTGAACTGAACCGATCAGGCCAAATCTGGCCGATCATCGGCGAATTTCCTTGAATTAAGCGGTCTGGGGCGGTATCCCGCCCTAATCCAAAGGACAAAGGCGCGCAGCGATTCGGGTTGCGCGCTGTTTTTTGTTCGGGGCTCAAGATGGGCAAGGCGGATTAACCGCTTGAAAATACAGAACATTCGGGCGCAGAGGCACTCGGGCAGACAAGGTGGAAGTGGCATGGCCAAGCGTTGGTATTCGGTAAGCGTTCTCTCGAACTTCGAGAAGAAAGTTGCCGAGCAGATCAGAACGGCCGTGGTGGAAGCCAACTTGGGCGAGGAAATCGACGAAGTTTTGGTGCCGACCGAAGAAGTCATCGAAGTGCGCCGTGGCAAGAAAGTGACCTCTGAGCGTCGCTTCATGCCGGGCTATGTTTTGGTGCGGATGGAAATGTCGAGCCAAGGCTATCATCTGATCAGCTCGATCAATCGCGTCACCGGGTTCTTGGGGCCGCAAGGCAAGCCGATGCCGATGCGCGATGCTGAAGTGAACCTGATCATGAACCGTGTCGAAGAAGGTCTGGAAGCGCCGCGCAACCTGATCCGGTTTGAGACTGGTGAGAAGGTCAAAGTTACCGACGGCCCGTTCGAGGGCTTCGACGGCATGGTTGAGGACGTCGATGAGGCGCACAGCCGCCTGAAGGTGTCGGTGTCGATCTTTGGTCGCGCCACCCCGGTGGAATTGGAATTCACTCAGGTGTCGAAAAACATTTGAGTGCATCGCGTGGGAGGGACGCGCGACCCGCAAGGGTGTGACAACCCGAACCACTAAACCGCAGCGCTTAATACCGAGCGTTCGCAGTGATAAAGGAGAGGCCACATGGCCAAGAAGATTATCGGCAGCTTGAAGCTGCAAGTGAAAGCGGGTCAAGCCAACCCATCCCCGCCGGTCGGTCCGGCGCTGGGTCAGCGCGGCTTGAACATCATGGCTTTCGTGAAAGAATTCAACGCGAAGACCGCTGATCTGGAACTGGGCACCCCCACTCCGGTCATCATCACCTACTACCAGGACAAGTCGTTCAGCCTCGAGCTAAAGACAGCACCTGCTTCTTTCCTGCTGAAAAAAGCTGCTGGCCTGCCGCCTGTTGGCAAGCGTAACCGTGCCAAAGGTTCGGTTAAGCCGGGTCACGCGGTTGTTGGCGCTGTGTCGCTGGCACAGATCCGCAAGATCGCTGAAACCAAAATGAAAGACCTGAACGCGAACTCAGTTGAGGCCGCGATGCAGGTGATCATGGGTTCGGCGAAATCCTGCGGCATCGAAGTGAAAGGGTAAGTCATGGCCAAGATTGGTAAACGGACTGCCGTTGCGCAGAAGGCTTTTGAAGGCAAATCGCTGATCACCGTGGAAGACGCTGTTGCGTTGATCAAGGGTGCGGCTTCGGCGAAATTCGACGAGACGCTGGAAATCGCGATGAACCTTGGCGTTGATCCGCGTCACGCAGACCAGATGGTGCGCGGCGTGGTTGCTTTGCCGAATGGCACCGGCAAAACCGTGCGCGTCGCTGTGTTCGCCCGTGGTGCCAAGGCTGATGAAGCCAAGGCAGCTGGTGCTGACATCGTTGGCGCAGAAGACCTGATGGAAACCATCCAATCCGGCAAAATCGAGTTTGACCGTTGCATCGCCACGCCGGACATGATGCCGCTGGTGGGTCGTCTGGGCAAAATCCTCGGGCCGCGCAACCTGATGCCGAACCCGAAGGTTGGCACCGTGACAATGGACGTGAAAACCGCCGTTGAAGCTGCCAAGGGCGGCGAAGTGCAGTTCAAAGTCGAAAAAGCTGGCGTGATCCATGCGGGCATCGGTAAAGTCAGCTTCTCGGATGAGAAACTGGCCGAGAACATCCGCGCTTTCGTCGAGGCCGTGACCCGCGCCCGTCCGAGCGGGGCGAAAGGGTCGTACCTGAAAAAGATTTCGCTGGCGTCCACGATGGGTCCGGGCGTTGCCTTGGATCTGGCTTCGGCTGCTGCGAAGTAATCCGGGTGGCGGGAAGCCCGAATTTTGCGAAAGCAAAAATCGGGCCTGAACCCCGCCCTACCCAAATCCGTAGGGCGGGGTTCACCCCGCCACGCGTTTTAAGAATTCCCAATCCTTCGGGGAAGGGATGGTGGGGCGAAGGGGGTGCAAACCCGCAAGCCCCATCCTGTCCGAGACGGCCGGTGGCGCGCAAACGCCTTAATATCCTGCCCGAGATGGGGAACGAGATGATGTCGCAGCATGCGATTTTGGCTCGGGAACCGTAGCAAGGACCCGATGTCCGTCATCAGACGGGCTTAATTGAGCCGGGGGGAAACCCCCAACCTTGGAGTGAAACTGTGGATAGAGCCCAGAAAGAGAAAGTGGTCGATGAACTCGGCCAAATCTTCGCAAGCTCTGGCGTTGTAGTAGTCGCCCACTACGCGGGTATGACAGTTGCACAGATGCAGGACCTGCGCGCAAAAATGCGTGACGTAGGTGGGTCCGTTCGCGTTGCCAAGAACACGCTCGCCAAGATCGCCCTTGGTGGCAAGCCGTCTGAAAAGATGGGTGCGCTGCTGACGGGCATGACCATGTTGTCCTATTCGGAAGATCCCGTGGCTGCGGCCAAGGTCTGCGAAGCATATGCCAAGACGAACGATAAGTTCGTCATCATTGGCGGTGCAATGGGTGACACGGTTCTGGACCAGGCCGGTATCAAAGCCGTCGCTTCCATGCCGTCGCGTGAAGAGCTTATCGCTCAGATCGTTTCGTGCATCGGTGCGCCCGGGGCTGCTATCGCTGGTGCTATTGGCGCGCCTGCAAGCAACATCGCGAGCATTCTGTCAACCATCGAAGAAAAAGCAGCCGCTTAATCTTCGGACTCGCGTGGGGTTGAACCCCCACCTCGTTGGAACCATCTTAACTGAACGGAACATGAAATGTCTGATCTGAACAAATTGGCCGAACAAATCGTTGGCCTGACCTTGCTGCAAGCGCAAGAACTGAAAACCATCCTGAAAGACACCTATGGCATCGAGCCAGCTGCTGGTGGCGCTGTCATGATGGCTGCTGGCCCGGCTGCTGCAGCTGCGCCTGTTGAAGAGCAAACCGAGTTTGACGTTGTTTTGACCGAAGCTGGTCCGAACAAAATCAACGTCATCAAAGAAGTCCGCACCATCACCGGTCTGGGCCTGAAAGAAGCCAAAGACCTCGTTGAGGCCGGCGGCAAAGTCAAAGAAGGCGTTGGCAAAGCTGACGCTGAAGGCTTCAAGAAAACTCTGGAAGCCGCTGGCGCCAAGGTTGAACTGAAGTAATTTGCGCCGGGGTTCGCCTCGGTTCTGATTAGATGGCTGGGTCGGGGTTATCCCCGTCCCAGCTTATCGCGTCTCGGAGTCTGCTTTTGCGAAAGCATATTCCAAGGTGCGGTTAAGGTTCGGGAGCCACCCTAAGGGACGGGTGGCATGAATAGAACCTTCCCCCTCTCGCCAATCGGCACGCCTTCCGTGGCCCGACGGAAAGCCTGCCGGCGAAATTGAAAGGTTACGACGCACATGGCGCAAGCTTACGTTGGCCAGAAACGAATCCGCCGTTATTTCGGTAAAATTCGTGAAGTTCTGGAAATGCCGAACCTGATTGAGGTTCAAAAATCTTCCTATGATCTGTTCCTGCGCTCTGGCGACAGCGACAAGCCGCTGGATGGCGAAGGCATTCAGGGCACGTTCCAATCGGTCTTCCCGATCAAGGACTTCAATGAGACCGCCGTGCTTGAATTCGTCAAGTACGAGCTGGAAAAGCCGAAATACGACGTGGACGAGTGCCAGTCGCGCGACATGACCTATGCCGCGCCGCTGAAAGTTACCCTGCGTTTGATCGTGTTTGATGTCGACGAAACCACCGGGGCCCGGTCGGTCAAGGATATCAAAGAGCAAGACGTTTACATGGGCGACATGCCCCTGATGACCGGCAACGGCACGTTTGTGGTGAACGGCACCGAGCGCGTGATCGTCTCGCAGATGCACCGTTCGCCCGGCGTGTTCTTTGACCATGACAAGGGCAAGACGCACTCCAGCGGCAAACTGCTGTTCGCTTGCCGGATCATTCCGTATCGTGGCTCGTGGCTGGACTTCGAGTTTGACGCCAAAGACATCGTGTTCGCGCGTATCGACCGTCGCCGGAAACTGCCGGTCACGACGCTGCTGTATGCGTTGGGCATGGACCAGGAAGGCATCATGGATGCCTATTACCAGACTGTCATGTTCAAGTTCCAAAAGAACAAAGGCTGGGTCACCAAATTCTTCCCGGACCGTATCCGTGGCACCCGTCCGACCTATGATATCGTTGACGCCGATTCCGGCGAAGTGATCTGCAAGGCCGGCGAGAAAATGACGCCGCGGATGGCGAGCGATCTGGCGAAAACCGGTAAGGTCACTGACCTGCTGGTGCCGTATGATCACATCGTGGGCCGCTATGTCAGCAAAGACATCATCAACGAAGAAACCGGCGAGATTTGGGTCGAAGCTGGCGATGAATTGACGATGGAATACGACCGCGACGGCGAGCCTAAAGGTGGTTCGCTGAAGCTGTTGCTCGATCAAGGCATCACCGAGATTCCGGTGCTGGATATCGACAACGTCAACGTCGGCCCCTACATGCGCAACACCATGGCCGCCGACAAGAACATGGGCCGTGACACAGCACTCATGGACATCTACCGCGTGATGCGTCCGGGCGAGCCGCCGACCGTTGAAGCAGCGTCGCAGCTGTTCGACACGTTGTTCTTCGACAGCGAGCGTTATGATCTCTCGGCGGTTGGCCGGGTGAAAATGAACATGCGTCTGGATCTGGGCCGCCCGGATACCCAGCGTACGCTCGACCGTGCCGATATCGTCGCTTGTATCAAAGCCTTGACCGAACTGCGTGATGGCAAGGGCGAGATCGACGACATCGACCACCTCGGCAACCGCCGGGTGCGCTCGGTTGGCGAATTGATGGAAAACCAATACCGCGTTGGTCTGCTGCGTATGGAGCGCGCGATCAAAGAGCGTATGTCGAGCGTGGAAATCGACACGATCATGCCGCAAGACCTGATCAACGCCAAACCCGCAGCGGCTGCGGTGCGTGAATTCTTCGGCTCGTCGCAGCTGTCGCAGTTCATGGACCAAACCAACCCGCTGTCCGAAGTCACCCACAAGCGCCGTCTTTCGGCACTGGGGCCAGGCGGTTTGACGCGTGAGCGTGCGGGCTTTGAAGTGCGCGACGTTCACCCGACCCACTATGGCCGGATGTGCCCGATTGAAACGCCAGAAGGTCAGAACATTGGTCTGATCAACTCGCTGGCCACTTTCGCGCGGGTGAACAAGTATGGCTTCATCGAGACGCCATACCGCAAAGTGATCGACAACAAGGTGACAGACGAAGTCGTCTACATGTCGGCCACCGAGGAAATGCGTCACACGGTCGCTCAGGCCAACGCGGCACAAGACGCCGAAGGCCGCTTCACCGACGATCTGATTTCATCGCGTAAAGCCGGTGACTTCATGCTGAACCCGCCGGAAGCCATCGACCTGATCGACGTGTCGCCGAAGCAGTTGGTGTCTGTTGCGGCATCCTTGATCCCGTTCCTTGAAAACGACGACGCTAACCGCGCTCTGATGGGCTCGAACATGCAACGTCAGGCGGTTCCGTTGCTGCAAGCTGATGCTCCGTTCGTGGGCACCGGTATTGAAGCCGTGGTTGCGCGAGACTCGGGGGCTGCCATCATGGCCCGCCGCGCTGGCGTGATTGACCAGGTTGACGCGACGCGTATCGTTGTGCGCGCCACGGAAATGCTGGAACCGGGCGAGCCGGGCGTGGATATCTACCGTCTGCGCAAGTTCAAACGCTCTAACCAATCGTCCTGCATCAACCAGCGCCCGCTGGTGAAGGTGGGCGATACCGTTCTGCGCACCGAAGTCATCGCTGACGGCCCGTGCACCGACTTGGGCGAACTGGCCTTGGGCCGGAACGTCGTCGTGGCCTTCATGCCGTGGAATGGCTATAACTATGAAGACTCTATCCTGATTTCGGAGCGTATTCTGAAAGACGACGTGTTCACCTCGATCCATATCGAAGAATACGAAGTCGCCGCCCGCGATACGAAACTGGGGCCAGAGGAAATCACCCGCGATATCCCCAACGTCGGCGAGGAAGCCCTGCGCAACCTTGACGAAGCGGGCATCGTTTACATCGGCGCTGACGTGCTGCCGGGCGATATTCTGGTCGGCAAAATCACCCCCAAAGGTGAATCGCCGATGACCCCGGAAGAAAAACTGCTGCGGGCGATCTTTGGTGAAAAAGCCTCGGACGTGCGCGACACTTCGCTGAAACTGCCGCCGGGTGCATTTGGCACCATCGTCGAAGTGCGGGTGTTCAACCGTCACGGCGTTGATAAAGACGAACGTGCGCTGCAAATCGAGCGTGAAGAAGTCGAACGTCTGGCGCGTGACCGCGACGATGAGTTGGCGATCCTTGAGCGTAACATCTACTCGCGTCTGAAAACCCTGATCACTGGCAAAGTTGCCGTGAAAGGGCCGAAAGGCATCAAAGCGGGTGCGGTGATCGACGCTGAACTTCTGGGCACGCTGTCGCGTGGCCAGTGGTGGCAGTTGGCACTGGAAGGTGAGGCTGACGCGAAGGATGTTGAAGCTCTGCACGACCAGTTCGAAGTGCAAAAGCGTGCCTTGGACAACCGTTTCGACGATAAAGTTGAAAAGGTCCGTCGCGGCGACGATCTGCCTCCGGGTGTGATGAAGATGGTCAAAGTCTTCGTCGCGGTGAAGCGCAAGCTGCAACCGGGCGATAAAATGGCTGGTCGTCACGGCAACAAAGGTGTTGTTTCCAAGGTTGTGCCTGTCGAAGACATGCCGTTCCTGGCGGATGGCACCGCTGTTGACATCGTTCTGAACCCGCTTGGCGTGCCAAGCCGTATGAACGTGGGGCAGATCCTTGAGACGCATATGGGCTGGGCCGCGCGTGGCCTTGGCATCCGCATCGACGATGCTTTGAAAGAGTATCGCCGTTCGGGTGACATGACCCCGGTGCGCGACGCTGTGCGCTATGCTTACGGTGATGAGGCTTACGAGGAATCCTTCGCGGATCGCTCGGAAGCTGATTTCCTTGAACTGGCTGGCAACGTGACCAAAGGTGTGCCGATTGCATCGCCGGTGTTCGACGGTGCGAAAGAATCCGACGTGAACGACGCGCTGACCCGCGCCGGGTTCGACACCTCGGGCCAGTCGATTGTGTTCGATGGCCGTTCGGGTGAGCAATTCGCCCGTAAGGTCACCGTGGGCGTGAAGTACATGCTGAAACTTCACCACTTGGTGGATGACAAGCTGCACGCACGCTCGACCGGGCCTTACAGCCTTGTCACGCAGCAGCCGTTGGGTGGTAAAGCCCAGTTCGGTGGCCAGCGTCTGGGTGAGATGGAGGTCTGGGCACTGGAGGCTTACGGCGCCGCTTACACCTTGCAGGAAATGCTGACGGTGAAATCGGATGACGTGGCAGGCCGCACCAAGGTCTACGAGTCGATCGTCAAAGGCGAAGACAATTTCGAGGCTGGCGTGCCAGAATCGTTCAACGTTCTCGTCAAAGAGGTCCGCGGTTTGGGCCTCAACATGGAACTCCTGGATGCGGAGGAAGAATAGCTAGGCGAAATTCGCGCGAATTTCGGGAACGATTTTCGCGCGAAAATCGACTGCCTTTCCCCCGCAACCCCCATTCTTAGGAATAGACATGAACCAGGAACTCTCGACCAACCCGTTCAACCCGGTTGCGCCCGTCAAGACGTTTGATGAGATCAAGATCAGCTTGGCCTCGCCGGAACGTATTCTGTCGTGGTCTTTCGGTGAGATCAAAAAGCCCGAAACCATCAACTACCGCACGTTCAAGCCCGAGCGTGACGGCCTGTTCTGCGCGCGGATCTTTGGCCCGATCAAGGATTACGAATGCCTCTGCGGCAAATACAAGCGCATGAAATATCGCGGCGTTGTCTGCGAAAAATGCGGCGTTGAAGTCACGCTGCAAAAGGTCCGCCGCGAACGCATGGGCCATATCGAACTGGCCTCGCCAGTCGCCCACATCTGGTTTCTGAAATCGCTGCCAAGTCGCATCGGCCTGATGCTGGACATGACCCTGCGGGATCTGGAACGCGTTCTCTACTTTGAGAACTATGTGGTGATCGAGCCGGGTCTGACCGACCTGACCTATCAGCAACAGCTGACCGAAGAAGAATATCTCGATGCGCAAGACCAATATGGCGCTGACGCTTTCACCGCCAACATCGGTGCGGAAGCGATCCGCGAAATGCTGGCTGCGATTGATCTGGAAACCACGGCTGAACAACTCCGCGCTGACCTCAAGGAAGCGACCGGCGAGCTGAAGCCGAAAAAGATCATCAAGCGTTTGAAGATCGTGGAAAGCTTCCTCGAATCCGGCAACCGCCCGGAATGGATGGTGCTGACCGTCCTCCCGGTCATTCCGCCGGAACTGCGCCCACTGGTGCCCTTGGATGGTGGCCGCTTTGCGACCTCGGATCTCAACGACCTCTATCGTCGTGTGATCAACCGCAACAACCGTCTGAAACGCCTTATCGAGTTGCGCGCGCCCGACATCATCGTGCGCAACGAAAAGCGTATGTTGCAAGAAGCTGTCGATGCTTTGTTCGACAACGGCCGTCGTGGCCGTGTCATCACCGGCACCAACAAGCGCCCGCTGAAATCGCTTTCCGACATGCTGAAAGGCAAACAGGGCCGCTTCCGTCAGAACTTGCTCGGCAAGCGCGTCGACTTCTCGGGTCGTTCGGTGATCGTGACCGGCCCGGAGCTGAAGCTGCACCAGTGCGGCCTGCCGAAGAAGATGGCGCTAGAGCTGTTCAAGCCGTTCATCTACTCGCGTCTGGAGGCCAAAGGGCTTTCCAGCACCGTGAAGCAGGCGAAAAAGCTGGTCGAAAAAGAGCGTCCCGAAGTTTGGGATATCCTCGATGAAGTGATCCGCGAACACCCGGTTCTCTTGAACCGCGCGCCGACGCTGCACCGTCTGGGCATCCAGGCGTTTGAACCGATCCTGATCGAAGGTAAGGCTATTCAGCTGCACCCGCTGGTCTGCTCGGCCTTCAACGCTGACTTTGACGGCGACCAAATGGCTGTTCACGTGCCGCTGTCGCTGGAAGCCCAGCTGGAAGCCCGCGTGTTGATGATGTCGACCAACAACGTGCTCTCCCCCGCCAACGGCGCGCCAATCATCGTGCCGTCGCAGGATATGGTGCTTGGCCTCTACTACACCACCATGCAGCGTAAGGGCATGACCGGCGAAGGCATGATCTTCACCGATATTGATGAAGTCGAACACGCGCTGGCCGCGGGTTCGGTGCATCTGCACGCCAAAATCCAAGGTCGTCTGCGTCAAGTCGATGAGCATGGCAATATCGTCTGGAAGCGGTTTGAAACCACCCCCGGGCGTCTGCGTCTGGGCAACCTTCTGCCGCTGAACGCCAAAGCCCCGTTTGATCTTGTGAACCGTCTGCTGCGGAAAAAAGACGTGCAAACCGTCATCGACACCGTCTACCGCTACTGCGGCCAGAAAGAATCGGTGATCTTCTGCGACCAGATCATGGGCCTCGGCTTCCGTGAGGCGTTCAAGGCTGGCATCTCGTTTGGGAAAGACGACATGCTGATCCCGGACACCAAATGGCCGATCGTCAACGAAGTCCGCGATCAGGTGAAAGAGTTCGAACAGCAATATATGGACGGCCTGATCACGCAGGGCGAGAAGTATAACAAAGTGGTCGATGCTTGGTCGAAGTGTTCCGACAAAGTGGCTGCCGACATGATGGCCTCGATTTCCGCCGTGCATTACGATGATGCGGGCGCGGAAAAAGAGCCGAACTCGGTCTACATGATGTCGCACTCTGGTGCGCGGGGTTCGCCCGCACAGATGAAACAGCTGGGCGGTATGCGCGGTTTGATGGCCAAGCCGAACGGCGAGATCATCGAGACGCCGATCATCTCGAACTTCAAAGAGGGTCTGACGGTTCTGGAATACTTCAACTCGACCCACGGCGCTCGTAAGGGCCTCGCGGATACCGCGTTGAAAACGGCCAACTCCGGCTATCTGACCCGCCGTCTGGTCGATGTGGCGCAGGACTGCATCGTGCGTTCGCATGATTGCGGCACCGATCGCGGCATCACCGCTGACGTGGCGGTGAACGATGGCGAAGTCGTGCAATCACTGGCCGAGCGCGTGCTGGGCCGGGTGGCTGCCGATGATATCACCGTGCCGTTGACCGGCGAAGTGTTGGTGGCGCGCGGCGAGTTGATCGACGAACGCCGTGCCGATGCGATCCACAACGCCGGCGTGGCTTCGGCCCGTATCCGTTCGCCGCTGACTTGCGACGCGGAAGAAGGCGTCTGCGCAATGTGCTACGGTCGTGACCTTGCACGTGGTACTTTGGTGAACCTTGGTGAAGCCGTCGGCATCATCGCGGCGCAGTCCATTGGCGAGCCGGGTACACAGTTGACGATGCGGACGTTCCACATCGGCGGTATCGCACAGGGTGGCCAACAGTCGTTCCTGGAAGCCAGCCAAGAAGGCAAGATCGAGTTCCGCAACGCCAACCTGCTGACCAATGTGAACGGTGAGCAGATTGTCATTGGCCGGAACATGTCGATCGCCATCGTGGACGAAGCGGGCCAGGACCGCGCCGTGCACAAGCTGACCTATGGCGCGAAACTGCATGCCAAAGACGGCATCGCGGTGAAGCGTGGTACCAAGCTGTTCGAATGGGACCCCTATACCTTGCCGATCATCGCCGAAAAGGCGGGGGTTGCCCGGTTCAAGGATCTGATCGCGGGCATCTCGGTGCGCGAAGATACCGATGAAGCGACAGGCATGACGCAGAAGATCGTGTCTGACTGGCGCTCGGCCCCGAAAGGTGGCGATCTGAAGCCCGAAGTCATCGTGATGGACCCGGCAACCGGCGAGCCTGTGCGCAATGACGGTGGCCATCCGATCAGCTATCCGATGTCGGTCGATGCGGTTCTGTCGGTCGAAGACGGCCAGGAACTGGTGCCGGGTGACGTTGTGGCGCGTATTCCGCGCGAAGGTGCCAAGACCAAGGACATCACCGGGGGTCTTCCCCGCGTGGCAGAATTGTTTGAGGCCCGTCGCCCGAAAGACCACGCCATCATCGCGGAAGCCGATGGCTATGTGCGCTTTGGCAAAGACTACAAAAACAAGCGCCGCATCACGGTCGAGCCTGTAGATGAGACGCTGCAAGCGCAGGAATATATGATCCCGAAGGGCAAGCATATTCCGGTGCAAGAAGGCGATTTCGTCCAGAAGGGCGATTACATCATGGACGGCAACCCCGCGCCGCATGACATCCTGCGTATCTTGGGTGTCGAAGCGCTGGCGAACTACATGATCGACGAAGTGCAGGACGTGTATCGCTTGCAGGGCGTGAAGATCAACGACAAGCACATCGAGGTGATCGTTCGCCAGATGCTGCAGAAGTTTGAGATCCTCGACTCGGGCGAGACCACGCTGCTGAAAGGCGAAAACGTCGACAAGCACGAGCTTGACGAGGCCAACGACAAAGCCGCTTCGCACGGGATGCGTCTGGCTACCGCTGAACCGATCCTTTTGGGGATCACCAAGGCGTCGCTGCAAACCCGCAGCTTCATCTCGGCGGCGTCGTTCCAGGAAACCACGCGGGTTCTCACCGAGGCTTCGGTGCAGGGCAAGCGCGACAAACTGGTCGGCCTGAAAGAGAACGTGATTGTCGGCCGTCTGATCCCGGCAGGCACCGGCGGGGCAACCCGTGTGGTGAAAGCCGTGGCAGCCGACCGCGATATCGTGGTGATTGATGCGCGCCGTTCGGAAGCTGAAACGGCGGCGGCCTTGGCTGCACCGGTTGCAGTGGCAGCACCATCGGTTTTCGCCACATCAGCGGACAGCCGCGACGAGTGATCGTCTGACCTGAAACGCAAAGGCCCCCCGAGAAATCGGGGGGCCTTTTGCATATCATCCGACGCGCATCGGATGAAAACCGAACCAAACATTCTCCACGTCGCCCCGGAGTTGATCCGGGGCCGCATTTTCTGCGCCATGACCTGAGGCCGCGGATCAAGTCCGGGGCGACGTGGCAAAGGGGCGATCGGTTCTGGGTGGCGAATTTCGCCGCTTGGCCGCGCCAAACACCATCCGCACTGGAAACTGCAGCGCAAAACTGCAAAACTGCGTCTCGTGACACATGCTCTGCGCGTCTTTGCTCTTACCTTGGGCCGTCTCAATCTGTGGATTGCGGCGCTGTTTCTGGCTGGTCTGCTGCAGCATCAACAGGCGACGCTGCAAACCAGCTTTGCCGATCAGATCAGTGCGCAACCTGTAAGCGCTTTGACCGCAGCGCCAAAATATGCGCTGGCCAAACCAACCGCGCCCGATACCCGCGCCCGCCTGATCCCGCTGCACAACGCTGCGCAAAACAAAGCGTCGATACCGCCGACAGGCTTTCATCTGCTGCGCAGCGCCAGCCTGCCGCCAGCCTGGCACCAGCCAATCCGACACGGTTGGCAAGCCCGCGCGCCACCGTCTTTGAATTTAACAGTTCTGATCTGACCCAACCGTCTGCGCGCAGCTTTGCGGTCATGCTCTGCAATGCAATTCAAGGATACAACATGACGTCTGAATACAAAACCAACGTCCCCCCGCCGCCAGAACAGGCCAAGCCCGATTTCCCGGTCGAAAGCGGCAAGCAAATCCTGATCAACTGGATCATCGTCGCCCTTGGTCTAGGCGGTCTCGCCGCCGCCGCCACAGTGCTCCCCGAACTGCTCTGAGGCCGAAATGAAAAGTAACACCCTCAAACTCACCATCGCAGCCCTGATCGCACTTGCCATCCTTGGCGGCGATTTCATCTCATCGCTGACGCTGTAACAAAGCGTGGGGCGCGGGGCAGTCAGCCTTGCGCCCTGCCAGCAGCGAAAGCTGTTTGGTGCGGGATCACCCCGAAGCGGCGACCAACGCCTTTGATGCGGCACGATGATATGACACGTGGCAGCGGCGAAGATTGGCTTTGCGGACGGCGCGGTCATTGGCAGTGCTTTACTCTGCCAAACAAAAGGTGAAGGTTGCGGCGGAATGGTCTCGTCGATAGGCTGCCGATTTCCTTGGAGCCAGCAATGAACCAGTTGATCCTGACCACCTACGACTGGGTTCCAGACATGCCGCGCGGCTTTGTGCGCGACTTAAGGGTGCGTTGGGCGTTAGAAGAAGCTGGCCTGCCCTATCGCGTCGAAAGCACAGCTTTCAGGGACCGGCAGCCTGCACATTTGGCGCATCAGCCCTTCGGTCAGGTGCCGTGGTTGACTGATGGCGATCTCACGATTTTCGAGAGCGGTGCGATCCTTCTTCACCTTGGCGAACTCAGCGAGATACTAATGCCTACCCATCCGCGTGGTCGCAGCGAAGTCAAAGAATGGCTTTTTGCCGCGTTGGCATCGGTCGAAGCAGCAAGTCAGCCATGGTCTTTCTTCAAGTTCTCCGGTGAGACCGGCGAAACGCCGATGTGGAAGTTTTTCGACGATTTTCTGATCCACCGGCTGGCTCATATGGAAACTGTGCTGGCAGCCGGTGAATGGCTGGTTGGACGCTTTTCAGTGGCTGATATCCTCATGGCGGATGTGCTGCGTCTCGTCGACCGGTTTGATGGTTTGGCAAACTATCCCGCCTGTAAAGACTACGTTGGGCGGGCCACTGATAGACCAGCCTTCCTGAAGGCACATGCGGATCAGATGGCGCATTTTGCCGCAGCTGATTGAGCAAAATCGACACGCGATGCGTGGAGCTGTTAAACCGGAGGTTTAGTGAATGTCTGCTTAGGGTTCAAAGCGACCGTGCTTCAATCGCTGCCCCAGGGAAATTTCTGCCGCCAGTGTAAGTCAGCCCCTTTGCTCTCAACAATCACCCGCAAAAGCGCGCCAAACCTTAACAATTCCTTAAATCTACACACCCATCCTATTGAATCCACACACATAAAAAAGGTCCCGAGTTGGGACCAGCCCCAACCCCTCACCCCAACCCGCCCCCTTTCCCCCGCCATCGCCACCTGCTACCCCTGCCACCGGGGGAACCAATGGTAATTTCAGACAACCTGCGCGGCGCGCTTTATATGAACCTGTCGATGTTTGCCTTCACGGTGAACGACGCGATCATGAAATCCCTGACCCACGCACTCCCGCTTTATCAAACCATCGCCCTGCGCGGCACGGTGGCTGTGCTCGGCCTGCTGATCCTCGCCCATGCCAGCGGCGGGTTGCGGCTGCCTGCCGCCAGCCATGACCGTGCCCTGATCGCGCTGCGCTCGCTTGCCGATGTGGCCGCCACCCTCCTGTTTCTCACCGCGCTGAAGCACATGCCGCTCGCCACCCTCTCGGCGGTGATGCAAGTCACCCCCCTCGCCGTCACCCTCGCCGCCGCCCTCTATTTCAAAGACCACATCGGCTGGCGCCGGATGCTGGCGATCACCATCGGCTTTCTCGGCGTGATGCTGATCATCCGCCCGGGGATGCAGGGTTTCACGATCTGGTCAGTGCTGGGCTTAGGCTCGGTCGCCACCGTGGTGTTCCGCGATCTAAGCGTGCGCCGCCTCAGCGGCACCGTGCCATCGCTGGTGGTCGCCCTCGGTGCAGGCTTTGCGGTGATGGTGATGGGCTTCATCGGGTCCGCTATCGAAGGTTGGCAGCCGATCACCCCCTTGCAAGCCTTGCAACTGCTGGGCGCGGGCAGCATGGTGATCGTCGGCTACATCTGTTCGGTCAGCGCGATGCGGGTCGGCGATATCGGCTTTGTTGCCCCATTCCGCTATATGTCGCTGCTGTGGGCGATCATCCTCGGCTGGGTGTTTTTCGCCACCTTCCCGGATGGCTACGCCCTGATCGGTGCTGCGATTGTGGTCGCCACCGGCATCTACACCCTGCTGCGCGAGCGAAAACTACGCCAACTTGCCCGCGCCGCAGCCTGACAGTTTGCAAGGCCGCAGCGGCTGGCCTATAGACTCGCCCAAAGCGCAGGCCTTCAAGGTCAGGAACCCAATGACCCGTATTTCCGTAGTGATCCCCGCCAAGAACGAGGCCGAGAATATTGTCGCGCTTGTTGAAGGCATTGACCGCGCGCTGTCAGGCCATGAGCCGTTTGAGATCATCGTTGTCGATGATTGTTCGACCGACAATTCGGTGGCCGTTCTGCAAGCCCGCGCCAAAACCATGCCGCATCTGCGGATTGTGCGGCACGACCGCTCGGGTGGCCAAAGCGCTGCGGTTCATTCGGGCGTGAAGGCCGCGACGGCCCCGGTGATCTGCACCTTGGACGGTGACGGTCAGAACCCGCCCGAGGAGTTGCCGAAGCTGGTCGCGCCGATCCTGAACGACACCACGGGCCGGATTGGGCTGGTGGCAGGGCAAAGGGTCGGGCGGCAAGATACGTGGTCAAAGAAATGGGCCTCGAAATTCGCCAATGGTTTGCGCGGCTGGATGTTGCAGGATGGCACCCGGGACACTGGCTGCGGGCTGAAGGCGTTTCAGCGGCAGGCGTTTCTCGATCTGCCGTATTTCGATCACATGCACCGCTATTTGCCCGCGTTGTTCAACCGCGATGGCTGGCAGGTGGCGCATGTCGATGTGTCGCATCGCCCACGCGGGGCAGGGCGTTCAAACTACTCCAACATCCAGCGGGCTTTGGTCGGTGTGGTTGATCTGTTCGGCGTGGCTTGGCTGCTGCGGCGTAAGAAGAAGGCGCGGGTTGTGCCCGATACTGCTGCGCGTGACGCCAAATGATGCATGATCTGCTGACCAAGCTGGGTGCAAGTTCGGCCACAGATATCATCTGGCTGACCGTCGGGTTGCTGGGGCAGTTGATGTTCACCGGTCGCTTTATCGTGCAATGGATCGCGTCCGAGCGCGCGGGTAAATCGGTGATGCCCGTCGCTTTTTGGTATTTCTCGATCATCGGCGGGCTGATCGTGCTGGCTTACGGTATTCACAAGCTGGATCTGGTGATCATCCTTGGCCAGTTGCCGGGGGTCGTCGTCTACAGTCGGAACCTGTGGCTGATCCATAAGGGCAAAGATGGCCAGCTTGAGTAAAGTCGAATGGTTCCGCCCGGCGGCTCTGATCGTCACCGCGATCACTTTGCTGCGCTGGGTCTTGCTGGCGTTTGACCGCACCGATCTTTATGTGGACGAGTCACAATACTGGCTTTGGGGGCAGGAATTTGCCTTCGGCTATTACTCCAAACCGCCGTTGATCGGCTGGCTGATTGGCGCTGTGACGACCCTGGCGGGCAGCGACAGCACGTTCTGGGTGCGGATGCCGGGGGCGTTCCTGCATGGTGCCACCGCGCTGATCCTTGGGGCTTGGGCCGCGCGATTGTATGGCCCGCGTGCTGCAATCCTGACCGCCGCCGCCTATGCCACGGTGCCGTTTGCAGCACTTGGTTCGCTGCTGATCTCCACCGATACCGTGATGGCCCCCTTCTTTGCCGCCGCTCTCTATGCCCACCACCGGCTGCTTGAAACCCGCGCCCGTAAGTTTGCACTTTGGGCCGGGGCTGCGATTGGCGTGGCCTTCATGGCGAAATATGCTGCGATTTATTTCCTGATCGGCGTGGCCCTCGCAGCCCTGCGCCCTGACGGCCGGATTGGCTGGCGCAATGCTGCGCTGATGCTGTTGGCCTTTGGCGTGGTGATTTCGGGCAACCTGATCTGGAATGTCTCGCACCAATTCACCACGATCTCGCATACTGTCGATAATGTCGGCTGGGTGCGGCAAGACAATCCCCTCGCCGTGCTCAATTTCGCCAGTGCGGCGGAGTTCATCTTCAGCCAGTTCGCGGTCGCTGGCCCCGTGATCTTTGCCGCCGTGCTGCTCACGATCCGCAAACTCCCCCTTCAAGCCGCCTTCGTGATCCCGCCGCTGCTGGTGGTGACTGTGCAGGCCCTGCTGGGAACGGCGCAGGCGAATTGGGCTGTCGCAGCCTATTTCGCCGGAATCCCCCTCGCCATCGGTCTGCTGCAAAACCGCCCGCGCTGGCTGACGGCATCCTTCGCTGTTAACGCGGTGTTCTGCATCACCCTGCCACTGCTGACCATATTCACCGGCATCCAGTGGCAAGGCGCGCCGCTGATTGAGCGGCAGTTGGGCCGCGCCGCGATGAGCCGTCAGATCATCGCCATCGCCCACGCGCAGGGCAACCCGCCGATCCTTGCCGACAACCGTTCTGTGCTGGCCGATCTGTTCTACACCGGGCAAACCGAGGGCCTGACGTATTACGCCCCCCGACCGAGTGGCCGCGCGCAAAACCACTATGAACAGCGCTATCCTTTGCCCAAGGATCTAACCGGGCCGCTGCTTTGGATCACCAGAACCGCCCCCGCCTGCGCCACCGCCACCTATGCCTTGGATGCCACCGGCAGCGCCTATCGCAAGTCGGGACTCGCGGCTTATCTGGTGCCTGCGGAATGTGCCAATGCCCAGCAATAAGACCATCGCCCTGCTTATTGGCCTCATCGGTCTGACGCTGCTGATTTTCGGGCGTTGGCCGGGGATTGATCTGGCGGTATCGGGCTATTTCCATGATGCCACCGGCTTTGCGATCAAGCAAAATGTGTGGGTCGAGTTTTTGCGCAATCAAATCTGGAATGCCACGCTGGTGGTGTTCTTTGTAGCGGCAGTTCTGCTGTGCCTGTCGTTCTGGCGCAAAACTGATGGCTGGTTCTGGGGATATATTGTGGCTGTGTTCGTGATGGGACCGGGGCTTGCGGTGAATCAGGGCTTCAAATCGTATTGGGGCCGCGCTCGTCCGACGCAAGTGACCGAGTTCGGCGGCACCGCGCATTTCACCCCAGCGTGGGAGATCAGCGATCAATGCGCGCGGAACTGCTCGTTCGTGTCAGGCGAGGGGGCAGGGACTACCGCCATGACCATCGCCCTTTTGCTGATTCTGTATCGGTATCGCAGCCGGATCGCGCCACCGCTGTATCGTACAGCCCAAGCGCTGACGCTGCTGATCTTGGCCTTCGTCGCATGGCAACGCGTCGCTTCTGGCGGGCATTTCCTATCAGACGTGCTGCTGTCCATACTGCTTGTCAGCCTGATCGCCGCCGTGCTTGCCCGCCTGATGCTGAACCAAGCCACATCCGGCCGCTGACCCCTGCACCTGTTGACATCCCGACCGACTCTGTCTATCAGCCGCGCTATCCAAGGCTCCCTCTCTGTTTTGGGCGCAAGGATTCTATGCTTGATGTGGTCATGATCCGGGTTCAAACCCCGATCCTCTGGAATTCCACCGCAACGCCCCCTCGGGGTGTCGTCTGCGGTTTTATCTTTTTGTGGTTCGCACAGGAAGACGTCGAGAAGCAGTGCCCCGAAGCTCGGGGCGAGTATTGACAGTCCCTTAACGGGACAACACGAGGTAGCTGAATGCCGACTATTCAACAGCTTATCCGCAAACCGCGGGAGCCTAACGTCCGCAAGTCCAAGTCGCAGCACTTGGAATCTTGCCCGCAGAAACGTGGCGTTTGTACGCGCGTTTACACCACCACTCCGAAAAAGCCGAACTCGGCGATGCGGAAAGTCGCCAAAGTGCGTCTGACCAACTCGTTCGAAGTGATCTGCTATATTCCCGGTGAAAAGCACAACCTTCAGGAACACTCTGTGGTTCTGATCCGCGGCGGTCGTATCAAGGATTTGCCGGGTGTGCGTTACCACATCCTTCGCGGCGTTTTGGATACCCAAGGCGTCAAAGAGCGTCGTCAGCGTCGTTCGAAATACGGCGCTAAGCGTCCGAAGTGAGGAAATAGAACATGTCACGTCGTCACGCCGCTGAAAAACGCGATATTCTTCCTGACGCCAAGTATGGTGATCGGGTTTTGACCAAATTCATGAACAACCTGATGCTCGACGGCAAAAAGTCGGTCGCAGAAGGCATCGTTTATGGCGCTCTTGAGCGGGTGCAAACCCGTCTGAAGCGTGAACCGATTTCCGCTTTCCACGAAGCCTTGGAAAACGTGAAGCCCTCCGTCGAAGTGCGTTCGCGCCGCGTCGGTGGTGCAACCTACCAGGTTCCGGTCGAGGTGCGCACCGAGCGCCGCGAAGCTCTGGCCATCCGTTGGCTGATCATCGCCGCGCGCAAGCGTAATGAGAACACCATGGAAGAGCGTTTGGCTGCCGAATTGTCGGATGCCTGCAACAACCGTGGTACGGCTGTTAAGAAACGCGAAGATACCCACAAGATGGCAGATGCTAACAAAGCATTCAGCCACTACCGCTGGTAAGAGGGCATCATGGCACGCGAATATCCGCTGGAACGCTACCGCAATTTCGGCATCATCGCTCACATCGACGCGGGTAAAACCACGACGACAGAGCGTATTCTTTACTACACAGGCAAGTCGCACAAAATCGGTGAAGTTCATGATGGCGCAGCCACCATGGACTGGATGGAGCAAGAGCAAGAGCGTGGCATCACGATCACTTCTGCTGCCACCACCACCTTTTGGGAACGCACCATTGATCCGGGCTTGGAGCACGCACGCGCTGACAAGTTCCGTTTCAACATCATCGACACCCCCGGCCACGTTGACTTCACCATTGAAGTTGAACGCTCATTGGCCGTGCTCGATGGCGCTGTCGTACTTCTGGACGGCAACGCAGGTGTTGAGCCGCAAACCGAAACCGTTTGGCGTCAAGCCGACCGGTATAAGGTTCCGCGGATTGTCTTCGTCAACAAGATGGACAAAACCGGCGCTGACTTCTTCAACTGTGTGAAGATGATCAAAGACCGTACCGGCGCGAATGCGTTGCCGATCGTTCTGCCGATTGGCGCGGAAGACAAGCTGGAAGGCATCATCGACCTCGTGACCATGGAAGAATGGGTCTATGAGGGCGAAGATCTGGGCGCATCCTGGGTGCGTCAGCCGATCCGCGCTGGTCTGAAAGCCGAAGCCGACGAATGGCGTCTGAACCTGCTGGAAAACGCAGTCGGCCAAGACGATGCGGCGATGGAAGCCTATCTGGAAGGCAACGAGCCTGACGTTGATACGCTGCGCGCGCTGATCCGTAAGGGCACGCTCGCCATCGAGTTCATTCCGGTTATGGCGGGCTCTGCGTTCAAAAACAAAGGCGTGCAGCCGCTGTTGAACGCCGTGATCGACTATCTGCCGACGCCTTTGGATGTGCCGCCCTATATGGGCTTCAAACCTGGCGATGAGACCGAAACGCGGAATATCGCGCGATTGGCTGATGATAACCAGCCGTTCTCGGCGCTGGCGTTCAAGATCATGAACGACCCCTTCGTGGGCTCGCTTACCTTCACGCGCATCTACTCGGGCAAGCTTGCCAAAGGCGATGCGATGATGAACGCGACCAAAGAGCGTAAAGAGCGCGTTGGCCGTATGATGATGATGCACGCGATTGACCGTGAAGAAATCGCGGAAGCGTTTGCAGGTGACATCATTGCATTGGGCGGCTTGAAAGAGACCACCACGGGCGACACGCTTTGTGATCCGGCGCATCCCGTTGTTCTCGAAACCATGACCTTCCCGGTCCCGGTGATCGAGATCGCGGTCGAGCCGAAAACCAAAGCCGACCAGGAAAAGATGGGCATCGCTTTGGCTCGTCTGGCTGCCGAGGATCCGTCCTTCCGCGTTGAAACCGATATCGAGTCGGGTCAGACGATCTTGAAGGGAATGGGCGAACTTCACCTCGATATCATGGTGGACCGTATGCGCCGCGAGTTCAAAGTCGAGGCGAATATTGGTGCCCCGCAAGTGGCTTACCGCGAAACCATTTCGCGCGAGCATGAGATCGACTACACGCACAAAAAACAAACCGGTGGTACTGGCCAGTTCGCGCGCGTCAAGTTGGTGATCTCGCCGACGGAACCCGGGGAGGGTTATTCGTTCGAGGCCAAAGTGGTTGGTGGTTCGGTGCCGAAGGAATATATCCCCGGCGTTGAAAAAGGCATCAAGTCGGTGATGGATTCAGGTCCGCTCGCAGGCTTCCCGGTGATCGACTTCAAAGTGTCGCTGATCGACGGGGCTTACCACGATGTCGACTCCAGCGTTCTGGCGTTCGAAATCGCGGCGCGTGCAGCCATGCGTGAAGGTCTGAAGAAAGCCGGCGCCAAACTGCTGGAACCGATCATGAAAGTCGAAGTCGTCACGCCAGAAGAATACACTGGCGGCGTCATCGGCGACTTGACCTCGCGTCGGGGCATGATCAACGGCCAGGACAGCCGCGGCAACGCGAACGTCATCGCCGCTATGGTGCCTTTGGCGAACATGTTCGGCTACATCAACACGCTGCGTTCGATGACCTCGGGTCGGGCAACCTTCGCGATGTCTTTTGATCACTACGATGCCGTTCCGCAGAACATCTCGGACGAGATCCAGAAGAAATACGCATAACCGGTGTGGCGGGTAGCTTGTGTTTTGGGAACAAAACACAAGCCGTAACCCCGCCCTACCACCCCGTAGGGCGGGTTCACCCCGCCGCATTCGAAATTTAGGAGGCCATCATGGCAAAGGCAAAGTTTGAACGGAACAAACCGCACGTCAACATCGGCACGATTGGCCACGTTGACCACGGCAAGACCACTTTGACGGCAGCGATCACCAAATATTTTGGTGAATTCCGCGCCTACGACCAAATCGACGGCGCACCGGAAGAGCGTGCGCGTGGCATCACGATTTCGACCGCTCACGTCGAATATGAGACCGAAGCCCGCCACTACGCCCACGTTGACTGCCCCGGCCACGCGGATTATGTGAAAAACATGATCACCGGTGCGGCACAGATGGACGGCGCTATTCTGGTTTGTGCAGCCTCGGACGGCCCGATGCCACAGACCCGTGAACACATCCTGTTGGGCCGCCAGGTGGGTATCCCCTACATGGTGTGCTACATGAACAAGATCGACCTGGTTGACGACGAAGAGCTGGTCGAACTGGTCGAGATGGAACTGCGCGAGTTGTTCAGCTCGTACGATTACCCCGGCGATGACATTCCGATCATCAAAGGCTCGGCCCACCAGGCGATGATCGGCCTGCGCCCGGAAATCGGCGAAAGCTCGATCCGCGCGCTGATGGCTGCGGTTGACAGCTACATCCCGACCCCGACCCGGATGGTCGATCTGCCGTTCCTGATGCCGATCGAGGACGTGTTCTCGATCTCGGGTCGTGGCACGGTTGTCACCGGCCGGATCGAGCGCGGCGTGATCAACGTCGGCGACGAAGTTGAAATCGTTGGCATTCGTGACACCAAGAAGTCGGTTTGTACCGGCGTCGAGATGTTCCGCAAGCTCTTGGACCGTGGCGAAGCAGGCGACAACGTCGGCATCCTGCTGCGCGGCATCGACCGTGAAGGCGTTGAGCGCGGCCAAGTGTTGTGCAAGCCGAAATCGGTCAACCCGCACACCAAGTTTGAGGCAGAAGCCTATATTCTGACCAAGGAAGAAGGCGGTCGCCACACGCCGTTCTTCGCCAACTACCGCCCGCAATTCTACTTCCGCACCACGGATGTCACCGGGACGGTTGAGCTGCCAGAAGGCACCGAAATGGTGATGCCGGGCGACAACCTGAAGTTCGACGTGACCCTGATCGCGCCGATCGCGATGGAAGAAAAACTGCGCTTCGCCATCCGCGAAGGCGGCCGCACTGTCGGCGCTGGCGTGGTGTCGAAAATCATCAAGTAAATAAGTCGCGAATCCCCTTTTCAAGGGGGCTCGCAGCCTATAAGGCACCACCAGCGGCGCACCTTTCGGGGTGCGCCGTAGACTTTCAAGACCAGACTACTGAAAACAACGTGAACCTATGGACCGGGCCACTGCCCCGTCTACGTTCAGAAGGAAGAACACATGCAAGGTCAAACCATCCGTATTCGGTTGAAAGCCTTCGATTACCGCGTGCTGGACGCCAGCACCGCAGAAATCGTAAGCACCGCGAAACGCACCGGCGCCACTGTGCGCGGGCCGATTCCGCTGCCGAACAAAATTGAGAAATTCACGGTTCTCCGTGGTCCGCACATCGACAAAAAGTCGCGCGACCAGTGGGAAATCCGCACGCACAAGCGTCTTCTCGACATCGTTGATCCGACCCCCCAGACCGTGGACGCGCTGATGAAGCTCGACCTCGCCGCTGGCGTGGATGTCGAGATCAAAGTGTAAGGGGGATAGATAACATGCGTTCTGGCGTTATCGCTAAAAAACTGGGCATGACCCGGCTGTTCCTTGAGAACGGCACCCAAGTTCCGGTCACCGTTCTGCAACTCGACAACCTGCAAGTCGTGGCACAACGCACCGTTGACCGCGACGGCTACACCGCTGTTCAGCTTGGCGCTGGTTTGGCGAAAGCCAAGCGCACCACCGCAGCCATGCGCGGCCACTTCGCCAAAGCTCATGTCGAGCCAAAGCGTAAGATCGCCGAGTTCCGCGTGTCGCCTGCTAACCTGATCGAAGTCGGCGCGGAAATCACCGCTGATCACTATCTGGCTGGTCAGTTCGTTGACATCGCGGGCACCACCAACGGTAAAGGCTTTCAGGGTGCGATGAAGCGTCACAACTTTGGTGGTCTGCGGGCTTCCCACGGTGTGTCGGTTTCGCACCGCTCACACGGCTCTACGGGCCAGTGTCAGGACCCGGGTAAAGTCTTCAAAGGCAAGAAAATGGCTGGTCACATGGGCGCCGTGCGCTGCACCACTCAGAACCTGCAAGTCATCCGCACGGATGCCGAGCGTGGCTTGCTGATGATCAAAGGCGCAGTTCCCGGCACCAAGGGCGGCTGGGTCACCATCAAAGACGCAGTGAAGAAAGCGGCTCCGGCTGGTCTGCCTTTGCCTGCGGCGATCCGTATGGCGGCACAAACCACTGCTCCGGCTGTCGAAATGGCAGTTGAAGGGGGTGAAGCATGAAACTTGACGTAATCACACTTGATGGCGGCAAAGCTGGCACCATCGACCTTGACGAAGCCCTGTTCGGCCTCGACCCGCGCGCAGACGTTCTGCACCGTGTCGTCCGTTGGCAGCGCGCCCGGATGCAAGCAGGCACCCACTCGACGCTGACCCGCGCCGAAGTGTCCTACTCCACCAAGAAGATCTACAAGCAAAAAGGCACCGGCGGCGCACGTCACGGTTCCAAAAAAGCGCCGATCTTCCGTCACGGTGGCGTTGTCAAAGGCCCGCAGCCGCGTTCGCACGCCCATGATCTGCCGAAGAAATTCCGCGCTCTGGGTCTGCGTCATGCACTGTCTGCGAAAGCCAAAGCAGGCGAGCTGGTGATTTTGGACATGGCCACCATGGCCGAAGCCAAAACCTCGATCCTTGCAAAACATGTGTCCGAGTTGGGCTGGAAACGCGTTCTGATCATCGACGGCGCAAGCGTTGACGCGAATTTCGCGCTGGCTGCTCGCAACATCGAAGGCATCGACGTGCTGCCGACCATGGGCGCAAACGTCTATGATATCCTGAAGCGTGACACTCTGGTGATCACCAAAGCAGGTATCGAAGCTTTGGAGGCTCGTCTGAAATGAGCATTAAACCGCAACACTACGACCTGATCAAAAAGCCAGTGATCACCGAAAAAGCCACTATGGCTCAGGAAAACAACGCGTTTGTGTTCCAGGTGTCGATGGATGCGACCAAGCCGCAGATCAAGGAAGCGATTGAAAACATCTTCTCCGTGAAGGTGAAAGCAGTCAACACAACGATCACCAAAGGCAAGGCCAAGAAGTTCCGCGGCCGCGCTGGTGAGCGCAGCGACAAGAAGAAAGCCTATGTCACGCTGGAAGCCGGAAACTCTATCGACGTTTCGACGGGCCTCTGATATTGGCAGCGAATCCCACGGCCCCGGTTCTCCGGGGCCGTGGATTTTTACGGAATCGGCAAGCTGCGGTCCAACCAAAGCAAGCCATATCTCGGGGATCTACGGAGCCCTATAACCTTGGGTCTACATCTAAGACCCATCCAATGACGGAAGACAGAAAGCATGGCACTTAAGTCGTATAAGCCGACGACGCCTGGCCAACGCGGGTTGGTTCTGATCGACCGTTCGGAATTGTGGAAAGGCCGCCCGGTCAAAGCCCTTACAGAGGGTTTGACCAAGACAGGTGGCCGGAACAACACCGGACGTATCACGATGTGGCACAAGGGCGGCGGCGCCAAGCGTCTCTACCGTGTGGTCGATTTCAGGCGCACAAAATTCGATATTGCAGCGGTCGTTGAGCGGATTGAATACGATCCGAACCGTACCGCCTTTATCGCTCTGATCCGTTATGCGGATGGCGAACTTTCGTACATTCTGGCGCCGCAGCGCTTGGCTATCGGTGACTCTGTCATCGCTGGCGCCAAGACCGACGTGAAGCCGGGAAATGCGATGCCGTTCTCGGGGATGCCAATCGGTACTATCATCCACAACGTCGAGCTTAAAGCAGGCAAAGGCGGCCAGTTGGCACGCGCTGCCGGCACCTACGCTCAGTTCGTTGGTCGTGACGGTGGCTACGCGCAGATCCGTTTGTCTTCGGGCGAACTGCGTCTGGTGCGTCAGGAATGCATGGCGACTATCGGTGCCGTGTCCAACCCCGACAACTCGAACCAGAACTTCGGTAAAGCAGGCCGTATGCGTCACAAGGGCGTTCGCCCGACCGTGCGCGGTGTTGCAATGAACCCGATCGACCACCCGCATGGTGGTGGTGAAGGTCGGACCTCGGGCGGTCGTCACCCAGTGACGCCGTGGGGCAAAGGCACCAAGGGTAACAAGACCCGTAAGGCCAAGGCTTCGGACAAGTTGATTGTCCGGTCGCGTAACGCGAAGAAAGGGCGCTAATCCATGTCACGTTCTATTTGGAAGGGCCCGTTCGTCGACGGTTATGTTTTGAAAAAAGCAGAAACCGCGAAAGCCTCGGGCAAGAACGAAGTGATCAAGATCTGGTCGCGTCGCTCGACTATTCTGCCGCAATTCGTTGGGCTGACCTTTGCTGTGTATAACGGCAAAAAGCACATCCCGGTGAATGTGACCGAAGAGATGATTGGTCAGAAGTTTGGTGAATACTCGCCGACCCGGACCTATTATGGCCACTCGGCCGACAAAAAAGCCAAGAGGAAATAAGCCATGAGCACGGAAAAGAACCCCCGTCGCGTGGCGGAAAACGAAGCAATGGCGATCAGCCGTATGCTGCGCACCTCGCCGCAGAAACTGAATCTCGTAGCGGGCCTGATCCGCGGCAAGAAAGTTGAAAAGGCTCTGGCCGATCTGACTTTCTCGAAGCGCCGCATCGCCGGTGACGTGAAGAAGTGCCTGCAGTCGGCCATCGCCAACGCGGAAAACAACCACAACCTCGACGTCGATAGCCTGATCGTGGCTGAATCCTGGGTTGGCAAAAACCTGGTGATGAAACGTGGGCGCCCGCGTGCGCGTGGTCGTTTCGGCAAAATCATGAAACCGTTCAGCGAGCTGACGATCATTGTGCGTCAAGTCGGGGAGTCTGCATAATGGGTCAGAAGGTCAATCCGATCGGCATGCGTCTTCAGGTCAACCGCACCTGGGACAGCCGCTGGTTCGCTGAATCGAAAGACTACGGCAACCTGCTGCTGGAAGATCTCAAAATGCGCGCCTTTGTGCATGAAGAGTGCAAGCAAGCTGGCATCAGCCGCGTGATCATCGAGCGTCCGCACAAAAAATGCCGTGTGACCATTCACACTGCACGCCCGGGCGTGATCATCGGCAAAAAAGGCGCTGATATCGAAACCCTGCGCAAGAAACTTGCGGCTTTCACCAAGTCGGATGTTCACTTGAACATCGTCGAAGTGCGCAAGCCGGAAGTTGACGCGCAACTGGTGGCCGAGTCTATTGCACAGCAAATGGAACGCCGGGTATCTTTCCGTCGCGCCATGAAGCGTGGCGTGCAAAGCGCAATGCGGATGGGTGCCCTCGGCATCCGTGTGAACGTTGGTGGCCGTCTTGGCGGTGCCGAGATTGCGCGGACCGAATGGTATCGTGAAGGTCGTGTGCCGTTGCACACCCTGCGCGCTGACATCGACTATGCTCTGTCCGAAGCCACGACTGCCTATGGCATCATCGGGGTGAAGGTCTGGATCTTCAAAGGCGAAATCCTAGAGCATGATCCGCAAGCCCATGATCGCCGTCTTGCCGAAGCGCAAGAAGGTGCAGCACCGCGTTCGCCTCGCCGCGACCGCGAACGCGCGTAAGGGAGAAGACAGATGTTGCAACCAAAACGGACCAAGTTCCGCAAGCAGCACAAAGGCCGTATCCACGGCGAAGCGAAGGGCGGCTTCCTGCTGAACTTCGGCTCCTTTGCGCTGAAAGCCACCGAGCCAGAGCGTGTGACGGCCCGTCAGATCGAAGCGGCCCGCCGCGCGATCACCCGCCACATGAAACGCCAAGGCCGCGTCTGGATCCGGATTTTCCCGGATGTTCCGGTCTCGTCCAAGCCCACCGAAGTGCGGATGGGTAAAGGTAAAGGCTCGACCGACTACTGGGCAGCCAAGGTCAAACCGGGCCGCATCATGTTCGAGATCGACGGCGTGTCCGAGATCATCGCCCGTGAAGCCCTGCGTCTGGGCGCTATGAAACTTCCGGTCACAACCCGCGTCGTGGCACGGGAAGATTGGTAAGTCTGCGCTCTCGCGCAGACCGTGCGGTGTAGCGCGTTTCCTCGGAAACGCGCGGGCCGTCACCCGGTTCAGAATAAGGCCTCCGCTGGCAACAGCGGGGGTTTTGCTTTTTGCACCTCTATCCGCAGGGCAGGGGGCAGCACATATTCCTTCCGATCTACTCCATGATGCGCTATGATTACAAAAGATGACAACGGATCACATCATGCCCCAGCAAGCCGCCTCCGAACCAATCACCATCCGCACCTCAAAGGTTGCCGAGATTGATGCCTTGGCGGGCGCGATGGATCGCTCGCGCAATTACATCGTGAACCAAGCCATCGAGCAATATCTGGCGGCAAACGTCTGGCAGTTGGAACGCATCACCACCGGAATAGCCGCCGCGCGTGATGGCCGCGTGCTTCCGGCCGCCGAGGTCTTTGCGGGCATCGCCGCGAAACACGGCTGGGCGCGGTGAAACTGCTTGCCATTGCCGAACCAGCCGCCCGCGATCTGGAAAGCATCGTGGATTATATCGCGCAAGACAATCCAACCGCCGCCGAAAGCACCTACCGCGCCATCGTGCGCGCGGCCGAAAAGCTGCCCGCGTTTCCCGCAATGGGCCGTCCCGGACGCCACCCTGAAACGCGCGAACTCAGCATCGCCGATCTGCCCTATCTAATTGTTTACGCGGTCGGCGCAGAGCATGTGACGATCCTCGCGGTGTTCCACACCTCGCGAAATCTGGTACAGGCCCTGCATGACAGGTTGCAGGGCAGCGACTGACATTAAAGGAAGTAGGGTGTTAGTGTTGCGTGAAATCACGCTCCTGATGGCTTGCTGCCAGACACTCATCTCTGTGCAAACGAGGAATTAAGATGGAAATGTTGCCTGTATCTGTGATACTGACCTTGGCGAGTTTTTTCTGCAAGAGCGGGATCGCACGATGGACGCTCTTAATATCGGCCTTACCGGCGCTGGTTTCGGTAGTAGGGATGTTTGTATCCTTCGGACTGTTTGCCTCGCTTGGTTGCACCGGAAGCGTTTTGGATCAACATGTGTGCTCGCCCGGTGCAATGGAAACGATGCGCTATGAAATCATGCGTCTCGCTGTCCTACTTTGGTTTTATGGTACGTTCGCTGCGGTCGGCGTGGCGATTGTCGGGGGCGTTATCGCTTCAGCTGCAGAGTTTGCGAAACGAACGGGTGTAGCCCGATAGTCGGATCGCAACAGACGGAATTGGCGAAAGCCATTCCCCCCAACAAACCCCCTTGCCCTATCCCCCTCCATCCCCTATACGACCCCATCCACGGCTCCGAGGCGACTCGGAATCGGTGGTTTTACATTGATCCACCGGGTTCAGCGTGACCTTGCCGCAAGGTAGGGGCGCTCTGGTGATTGAAAAAGGAACAGGCGCATGACCGCCAAGGAACTATTGGGCAAATCGCCCGAGCAGCTGCGTGAGAGCCTTGTGGCCCTCAAGAAAGAAGCGTTCAATCTGCGCTTCCAGGCAGCGACCAATCAGCTGGAAAACACCTCGCGTATGCGCGCTGTTCGAAGGGAAGTGGCACGTATCATGACCGTGCTGAACCAGAAAGCCGCGCAAGCGGCTGCGAACTGAGGAGCAGACCCATGCCAAAACGTATCCTGCAAGGCGTCGTAACCTCGGACAAGAACGAGCAGACCATCACCGTTCTGGTGGAACGCCGCTTCAAGCACCCGCTGTTTCACAAAACCGTGCGCAAATCGAAAAAATACCGCGCGCATGATGAGAACAACACCTACAAGACCGGCGATCAGGTTCGCATTGAAGAATGTGCCCCGATCTCGAAGACCAAACGCTGGACGGTGGTCGTTGCTGCATAAGCAACGGCTTTCGTCTTTTTCTGAATACGAAACCCTGGGCAATGATGCCCAAAGGTCGGGAGAAACCAAATGATCCAGATGCAGACCAATCTGGATGTTGCTGATAACTCCGGCGCTCGCCGGGTTCAGTGCATCAAGGTTCTGGGCGGCTCGCATCGCCGCTATGCATCCGTGGGCGACATCATCGTGGTGTCGGTCAAGGAAGCCATTCCGAAAGGCCGTGTTAAAAAGGGCGACGTGCGTAAAGCCGTTGTCGTGCGCACCGCCAAAGAAGTTCGCCGTGAAGACGGCACCGCTATTCGTTTTGACCGCAACGCCGCTGTCATCCTGAACAATCAGGGTGAACCAGTCGGCACGCGTATCTTCGGGCCAGTGGTGCGTGAGCTGCGCGCAAAGAACTTCATGAAAATCATCTCGCTGGCTCCGGAGGTGCTCTGATGGCTGCGAAGCTTAAAAAGGGCGACACCGTCGTCATCCTGACCGGCAAGGACAAGGGCGCAAAGGGCGAGATTTCGTCCGTGAACCCGACCGCCAACAAGGCCATCGTCGATGGCGCCAACATGGCGATCCGTCACACCAAGCAAAGCCAGACCTCGCAGGGCGGTCGCATCGCAAAGCCGATGCCGATTGATCTGTCGAACCTCGCATTGCTGGACAGCAAAGGCAAAGCAACCCGCGTTGGCTTCCGCATGGAAGGCGACAAGAAGGTTCGCTTCGCTAAGACCACCGGGGAGGCGATCTGATGCTCGACCAAGCCACCTACACCCCGCGTCTGAAGGCTGACTATAAGGACCGCATCTGCGCCGCCCTTATGGAAGAGTTCGGCTATAAGAACGCGATGCAACTGCCCCGTCTGGACAAGATCGTTCTGAACATGGGCGTTGGTGAAGCCGTCAAGGACACCAAAAAAGTCAAGAAAGCCGCGGAAGAGATGACTCTCATCGCTGGTCAAAAGGCTGTCATCACCCACGCGAAAAACAGCATTGCTGGTTTCCGCGTCCGTGAAGAAATGCCGCTTGGCTGCAAAGTGACCCTGCGCGGCGACCGGATGTACGAATTCCTCGACCGTCTGGTGACCATTGCTCTGCCGCGCGTCCGCGACTTCCGTGGCCTGAAGCCTACTTCGTTCGATGGCCGTGGCAACTACGCCATGGGTCTGAAAGAGCAACTGGTGTTCCCCGAAATCGAATTCGACAAAGTCGATGAAGTGCTCGGCATGGACATCATCATCTGCACCACCGCTAAAACCGATGCGGAAGCGAAGGCACTGTTGAAGCAATTCAACATGCCCTTCACTTCTTGATCGCGCGAGGAACCTGACAATGGCAAAAAAATCCATGGTGAACCGCGAAGTGAAGCGCGAAAAGCTGGTGAAGCAACATGCTTCCAAGCGCGCAGCACTGAAAGCGGTGATCAACGACCAAGCGAAACCGGTGGATGAGCGCTTCAAAGCGACCATCAAACTGGCCGAGCTGCCCCGCAACTCGTCGGCTGTCCGTTTGCACAATCGTTGCCAACTGACCGGCCGTCCGCATGCGTATTATCGCAAGCTCAAACTCTCGCGCATCATGCTGCGTGATCTCGCCTCGTTCGGCCAGATCCCCGGCATGGTCAAGTCGAGCTGGTAAGGAGGTCGCCAAATGATGATGAACGATCCTATCGGCGACATGCTTACCCGTATCCGTAACGCGCAAATGCGTGGCAAATCGACCGTGTCGACCCCTGCCTCGAAACTGCGCGCCTGGGTTCTGGACGTGCTCGTAAGCGAAGGTTACATCCGCGGTTTCGAGCGCGCCAAGACCGATAACGGTCAGGGCGAGTTGGTGATCAGCCTGAAATACTTTGAAGGCGTGCCTGTGATCCGCGAAGTCAAACGCGTGTCCAAGCCCGGTCGTCGGGTATATATGTCCGTCAAGGAAATTCCGACCGTGCGTAACGGCCTCGGTATCTCCATCGTGTCCACGCCGAAAGGCGTGATGTCAGATGCAAATGCGCGCGCAGCCAATGTTGGCGGCGAAGTGCTTTGCACCGTGTTCTGAGGAGGGTGGCATGTCTCGTATCGGCAAAAAACCCGTAGAACTGATCAAGGGCGTTTCGGCGTCCGTGTCAGGTCAAACCATCGAAGTGAAAGGTCCGAAAGGCACCCGCAGCTTCACCGCAACCGACGACGTGACGCTCACGATCGACGAAGGCAGCATCAAAGTGACCCCGCGTGGCACTTCGAAGCGTGCGCGTCAGCAGTGGGGCATGGCGCGGTCGATGGTTGAAAACCTCGTCACCGGCGTCACAGCTGGTTTCAAGAAAGAGCTGGAAATTCAAGGCGTGGGTTACCGCGCTGCGATGGCTGGCAATGTTTTGAAACTGTCGCTTGGCTACAGCCATGAAGTCAACTTCGCCGTTCCAGCCGGGGTCACCGTGACCTCGCCGAAGAACACCGAAATCATTGTGGAAGGCATTGACCAACAGCTCGTTGGTCAGGTCGCTGCGAACATCCGCGAATGGCGCAAGCCCGAGCCCTACAAGGGCAAAGGCATCCGCTATAAGGGCGAGTTCGTGTTCCGCAAAGAAGGCAAGAAGAAGTAAGGGACACAATCATGGCAAACACCAAGAGAGACCTGTTCCTCAAGCGCCGTCAGCGCGTTCGGAACAAAATCAAAGCGACATCCCACGGGCGCCTGCGCCTGTCGGTGCATCGCTCGAACAAAAACATCAGCGTGCAGCTGATCGACGATGTGAAGGGCGTCACCATCGCCTCCGCCTCCACCTTGGAGAAGGAATTCGGGGTGGTCGGCCACAACAATGTTGAA
The DNA here is from genome assembly GCF_049896245.1 of Cypionkella sp. TWP1-2-1b2. Taxonomy (NCBI): domain Bacteria; kingdom Pseudomonadati; phylum Pseudomonadota; class Alphaproteobacteria; order Rhodobacterales; family Paracoccaceae; genus Cypionkella; species Cypionkella sp. TWP1-2-1b2. The sequence goes on from NZ_JAFCTX010000007.1 coordinate 37,983, forward strand.
GCAGCGGCGAAAATCGGTTCGGCAATCGCCGAGCGGGCCAAAAAGGCCGGTGTTGAAGTGTGCTACTTCGACCGCGGCGGTTTCCTCTTTCACGGTAAGATCAAGGCTTTGGCCGAGGCTGCCCGTGAAGGTGGATTGCAGTTCTGAGGAGTTGAAAAATGGCAGAACGTGATAACCGTCGGGACAATCGTGGTGGCAATGATCGCCGCGATAACCGGCCGGAAGAAACCCCTGAGTTCGCTGACCGCTTGGTCGCGATCAACCGGGTGTCGAAAACCGTTAAGGGCGGCAAACGCTTTGGCTTTGCGGCACTTGTAGTGGTTGGCGATCAAAAAGGCCGTGTCGGCTTCGGCAAGGGCAAGGCTAAGGAAGTTCCGGAAGCGATCCGCAAGGCGACCGAGCAGGCCAAGCGCCAGCTTATCCGCGTGCCGCTGAAAGACGCCCGCACCTTGCACCACGACATGGAAGGCCGTCATGGCGCCGGTAAAGTGGTGATGCGGACGGCTGTTGCCGGTACTGGCATCATCGCCGGTGGTCCGATGCGCGCTGTGTTCGAGATGTTGGGCCTGCAAGATGTGGTGGCAAAGTCCATCGGCTCGCAGAACCCCTACAACATGATCCGCGCCACCATCGACGGGCTGAAGTCGGAAACCTCTCCTCGTCAAGTCGCGGCACGCCGTGGCAAGAAAGTGGCAGAGATCCTGAACAAGCCCGCCGCTGAAGTTGTGGAGGCTTGAACATGACTGACACCGTGAAGAAGACCCCCGCTGCGGATGCAGCAAAAAAGACCATAGTGGTCAAGCAGGTGGCTTCAGCTGCCCGCCGCCCGGCGAAACAGACCGCGACCCTGAAAGGTCTTGGCCTGAACAAAATGAACCGCACCCGCGAGTTGGAAGACACGCCTTCCATCCGTGGCATGGTCAACAAGATCTCGCATCTTGTAACGATCATCGAAGAGCGCGGCTGATAGCTGCACCTTCGGGTTAGATAAAAACGCCCCGCCGAAAGGTGGGGCGTTTTGCATTTGGAACGCATGGCATCCTTCTCTTGCCTGATTTGGCCGCAGACAAATCGGGCCGCGCCTGCCTGCCCTCGGCAGGCGCGAGTCCGCGCCAGCCCAGTCAGACGCGCCCCGATTTCCCCAATGTTGTTCTTCTGCCCAACACCCCTTGCTCAACAGCCTTCGACCTTATGAGCAACTCGCCGAAAAACGCTGCCCCGCAGCGTTTTCATTCGGTTCGGGCGCGGGTGGATAGGTTACTCCTTTATAGGCGGTGGAGCGTCTCCGTGAAGCTAAACCCTACTGCGCAAACCGAAACGCCTCACAAAACCGCACCAACCGCGCGTTACCCTTGTCCTGCAAGGCCCAACCCCAAGCCTCATCCAACACCACCTGAGCCGCCTCAATCCGCTCGCCGTCGCGCTCGCCATGCACCTTGGTATCGCCGTGGAACAAACTGCCCCGCACGTCCTGCACCACCAAAAAGAAATCCGAAACCGAATTCACCGCCCGCGCCTTTTTCCAAGACACCGCCCGATCCATATCGACCTTCAACAACCGAGGCGGTGCGTTGAACAGCACCTGAACCTCTGGCAACGCCCGGCAATGCGCTAGAAAGTCATCCCCTAGATCAGCCGCAAACCCGGCCCAACCCGCCTCAGCCGAGGTGCCGGGCTTTTCATACTTCAAATACCCCGCCAGCTTCAGCGCATATTCAAACCGCGCAAAACTCGCGACCAAGCTGCCCCATTCATTCTTGAACAGCAGCTTAATCCCCGCCCGATAATTGGTATCCACCGCCATGCCAGCCCCCGTGCAAAACAGCCCGCAGATACGCAGGATTTGGACACTCTGTCCATACAGCGGCCATCTTGCCCGATTTGTTCCCAAACAAATCGGGCCGCGCCTGCCTGCCCCCGGCAGGCGCGTTGCCGCGCCAGCCCAGTCAGGCGCGGCCAGATTTCTCAAGCCTCAGTTTGCGGCATAAGCCCCCTTGCTCGACGGCTTCCAGCCTTATGAGCAACGAACCGGGAAATGCTCTCCCAGAGCATTTTCTATCGGTCCAGGTAATGGTTTGACAATGTCTCGCTTTCTGCGACGTTTCAGTAAGGCAGGGCACCTTGCATTAATCCTGCTGGATCACATCGTGAAATTGGGTGAATGTGTGGAACGTAAGGTCGTTCTTGAACTACCGATCTCTGATGAAGGTTTGTTGCCTGCGTTCGTGCAAGATTGTTTAGACGCCAAGGTGGATTTGATTTCAGTTTACGGGCCCGATGCTGCGCGCATCGAAGATGCGATTGATTGGATCGTTATAGGTTTGACATCCGATAAATCTCGATGGCCTGTGACGGCTAGCCATTCCGAACCAGATTGGACGAGGGACGAGGTTATTGAATACGCAAGCGGCTGGAATACACCGACGCCGTCAGGGCTAACGATCCTGCGCCTATAGCCAGTCCGCCACGCGATCCACCCTTCCTGCGTGGCTGTTTCAGCTTGATCCCCACCCCCATCCCCTCTATACGCCCGCAATGCCCCACCTATCGGCATAAGAATCACAAACAGCCGCGTTGCCCTCCCCGTCGCAGGGAGAAGCTTTCCGGCATAGGAGTATGCGACATGAAATTGAATGAACTGCACGACAATCCCGGTGCAACCAAAAAGCAAAAGCGCGTGGCGCGTGGTCCGGGTTCGGGCTCGGGTAAAACCGCTGGCCGTGGTATCAAGGGTCAGAAATCGCGTTCGGGCGTCGCTATTGGCGGCTACGAAGGCGGCCAGATGCCGCTGTATCGCCGTCTGCCGAAGCGCGGCTTCAACAAGCCGAACCAAGACCGTTTCGCGGTGATCAACCTCGGCCTGATCGAGAAATTCATCGGCCTCGGCAAACTCGACGCGAAAGTTGAGATCACTGAGGATATGCTGGTTGACGCAGGCCTCACCGGCCACAAGCGCGACGGCATCCGCATCCTGAACAAAGGCTCGATCACCACTGCGGTCAAACTGAACGTGACGGGCGCTTCTGCCGCTGCTGTTGAAGCCGTTGCAGCCGCTGGCGGCACCTTGACCGTGGCACCAGTCTTGGCAGCTTTTACCAAAGCGGTCCGCAAAGCATAACTAACGCCTTGTGAGCAGTCGACAGACCGCTTACATCGGCTTATGTTTCCCGCGCCGCCGACCGGAAACGGTTTGGCGGCGCTTCCCATATCGGGCTTACGCAGAAAGAACTGGGCATGGCTTCAGCTGCCGAACAGATGGCCGCGAACCTCAGCTGGGGTACGCTAGGCAAGGCGACGGATCTCCGTAGCCGGATTTTCTTCACCATTGGCCTGCTCATGGTCTACCGCCTTGGCACCTATGTGCCGGTTCCGGGCATTGACGGCACCGCGTTGCGCAATTTCATGGACAACGCGGGGCAGGGCATCGGCGGTATGCTGTCGATGTTCACCGGCGGTGCGATCAAGCGCATGGGCATCTTTGCCTTGGGGATCATGCCCTATATTTCGGCCTCGATCATAATCCAGCTTTTGGCTTCGATGATCCCGGCGCTGGAGCAGATGAAGAAAGAAGGCGACGCCGGCCGCAAGAAGATGAACCAGTGGACGCGCTACGGCACCGTCTGTCTGGCGATCCTGCAAGGCTTCGGCATCGCCAAATCCATCGAAGCGGGCGGTTTGGCCCACACCCCCGGCATGTATTTCGTGATCTCCTGCGTGATCACCCTTGTGGCTGGCACGATGTTCCTGATGTGGCTGGGTGAGCAGATCACCGCGCGCGGCATCGGCAACGGCACCTCACTGATCATCTTCACCGGTATCGTCGCCGAGATTCCGCACGCTTTGGCGCAGTTCTTTAGCCAAGGCCGCGCGGGCGTGATCTCAACCCCGGTGATCTTGGGCGTCTTGGTGATGGTCGTCGGCGTGATCGCTTTTGTTGTGTTCATGGAGCGGGCGCTACGCAAGATCCACATCCAATACCCCCGCCGCCAAGTTGGTATGAAGGTCTACGATGGCGGCTCCAGCCACTTGCCGATCAAGGTCAACCCGGCAGGCGTGATTCCTGCGATCTTTGCCTCGTCCCTGCTGCTGTTGCCGACCACGATCGCGACGTTCTCCGGTGCCAACACTGGCCCGATCATGTCAACGATTCTGGCCTATTTCGGCCATGGCCAGCCGCTGTATCTGTTGTTTTTCGTCTCGATGATCGTGTTCTTCGCGTATTTCTACACCGCGAACGTCTCGTTCAAAACCGATGAAGTGGCCGACAACCTGAAAAACCAGAACGGCTTTATCCCCGGCATCCGTCCCGGCAAAAAGACCGAGGAATATCTCGATTATGTCGTCACCCGCATCCTGGTGCTGGGGTCTGGCTATCTCGCCCTCGTCTGCCTACTGCCTGAGATCCTGATCAGCCAGTTCTCGATCCCGTTCTACTTCGGCGGCACCTCGGTGCTGATTGTGGTGTCGGTGACGATGGACACGATCAACCAGATCCAGTCGCATCTGCTGGCACACCAATACGAAGGTCTGATCGAGAAATCGCAACTGCGCGGCAAAAAGCGCAGCACGGCAAACCGTCCGCCCGCGCGGCGGTGATCGGGTTCTGACTTCAGGCCCGGCGCACCCCGCCGGGCCTTTTCTTTGACAGAAAGGCGACCCATGGCAAATATCATCCTCCTCGGGCCACCCGGTGCTGGCAAAGGCACCCAAGCCAAACGCTTGGTGGATGAACGCGGCATGGTGCAGCTTTCGACTGGTGACATGCTGCGCGAGGCCAAGACCAGCGGCACCGAAATGGGCAAACGCGTGGCTGAAGTGATGGATAAAGGCCAGCTTGTCACCGATGACATCGTGATCGGTTTGATTGCCGAGAAACTGTCTCACCCGGCCGCAGGGGGATTCATTTTTGATGGCTTCCCGCGCACGCTGCCGCAGGCCGATGCTTTGGCCGATCTGCTGGCCAGCCACGACCAAACTTTGGATGCGGTGATCGAGCTTGTGGTTGATGATGCAGCGCTGATGGGCCGCATCGTCCGGCGCGCCGAGGAGATGATGGCCAAGGGTCAGCCGGTGCGACGTGACGACACGCCAGAGGTGTTTGAGCTGCGCCTGCGCGAGTTTTATAAGAACACCGCCCCCTTGATCGGCTATTACTGGGCGAAAAAAAATCTGCGCCAGGTCGATGGCATGGCGGAAATGGACGTGGTTGCCGTCGAGATTGCCAAAGTTCTTGACAAAGCGTAATTAAGCCGCCCGCTGCCCTTGACGCTCTGGTCAAAAGCCCATAAAGCACGGCGTCCCGCAGCGGAATCGCTTGCGGGATTCCTTATACGTTAAGGATTCGAATCGTCTCAGACAACTGTGACGGTGTTGTGAAAAAAGGTTCTGGCACTACGGAACCGCAACCATGAAGGAATACACGTTTGGCACGTATTGCTGGCGTTAACATCCCTACCGCGAAACGGGTTCCGATCGCGCTCACCTATATCACCGGCGTTGGCCCGCATATCGCAGAGCAAATCTGCGCATCTGTCGGCATCGACCGCGCCCGTCGCGTCAACCAGCTTTCGGATGCCGAAGTGCTGCAAATCCGCGAGTTCATCGACGCGAACGTCACGGTTGAGGGCGATCTGCGCCGCGAAACCTCGATGAACATCAAGCGTTTGATGGATCTCGGCTGCTACCGTGGCCTGCGTCATCGTAAGGGCCTGCCGGTCCGCGGTCAGCGCACCCACACCAACGCTCGCACCCGCAAAGGCCCCGCTAAGGCCATTGCTGGCAAGAAGAAATAAGAGGGGCGTTTAGATATGGCACGCGATACCAAAGCATCCCGCACGAAGAAAAAAGAACGCAAGAACATCGCCGCTGGCGTGGTTCACGTGAACTCTTCGTTCAACAACACCAAAATCCTGATCTCCGACGTTCAGGGCAACGCGATTTCCTGGTCGTCCTCGGGCACCATGGGCTTCAAAGGCTCGCGGAAATCCACGCCTTACGCAGCGCAAATGGCAGCAGAAGATGCAGGCCGCAAAGCGCAAGAGCATGGCATGAAGACCGTCGAAGTCGAAGTGCAAGGCCCGGGTTCGGGCCGCGAAAGCGCCCTGCGCGCCTTGGCCGCAGTTGGTCTGAACGTCACCTCGATCCGTGACGTGACGCCACTTGCGCACAACGGCTGCCGTCCGCCGAAGCGCCGTCGCGTCTAAAGCATCACTACAGGTCGGGTCGTGCGATGTCTGCCCGGCCCGATTTCTGCATTTCTGAACCTCGGGCGTCCTTTGCTTAGGACATGAGCAGAAGACAAGTATGGAGGCGGTCACATGATCCACAAAAATTGGCTTGAACTGATTAAACCGACGCAGCTGGTCGTGAAACCGGGGGCAGATGCACAGCGCACCGCCACCGTATTCGCTGAACCGCTGGAGCGCGGCTTTGGCCTGACCCTTGGCAACGCGCTGCGCCGCGTGCTGATGTCGTCATTGCAAGGCGGCGCTATCACCTCGGTGCAGATCGACAACGTGCTGCACGAGTTCTCCTCGGTCGCAGGCGTGCGCGAAGATGTCACTGACATCGTGCTGAACCTGAAAGGCGTCTCGCTGAAGATGGAAGTCGAAGGCCCGAAACGGCTGTCGATCTCTGCCAAGGGTCCGGGCGTTGTCACCGCGGGCGACATCTCGGAAACCAACGGCATCGAAGTCTTGAACAAAGACCACGTCATCTGCCACCTTGATGACGGCGCTGATGTGTTCATGGAACTCACCGTGAACACCGGCAAAGGCTATGTTGCCGCTGACAAAAACCGCCCGGAAGATGCGCCAATCGGTCTGATCCCGATCGACGCGATCTATTCGCCGGTGAAAAAAGTGTCCTACGAAGTCACCCCGACCCGCGAAGGTCAGGTGCTGGATTATGACAAGCTGACGATGAAAATCGAAACCGACGGCTCGCTGACCCCGGAAGACGCTGTGGCTTACGCCGCGCGCATTCTGCAAGACCAGCTCGCCGTGTTCGTCAATTTTGATGAGCCGGAAGCCGCGGGCAAAGGCGTCGAAGATGCTGGCCTCGAATTCAACCCGCTGCTGCTGAAGAAGGTAGACGAGTTGGAGCTGTCGGTGCGTTCGGCAAACTGCCTGAAGAACGACAACATTGTCTACATCGGCGATCTGATCCAGAAAACCGAAGCAGAAATGCTGCGCACTCCGAACTTCGGCCGCAAATCCTTGAACGAAATCAAGGAAGTGCTGTCGGGCATGGGTCTGCATCTGGGCATGGAAGTCGAAGACTGGCCGCCGGAAAACATCGAAGATCTGGCTAAGCGTTTCGAAGACCAGTTCTAAGAATTACGGCGGGGGAAACCCCGCCGCGCTACAAATGCCTGCAATAGCGGGGAACAACCGGGCATAAGCCCCAAGGTGAGCGGGACCAATCGTAGGCCCTGCCGGACAAAGTAAAACACGCGAATAGGAGATTCCCATGCGTCACGCCTCAGGTTACCGCAAGCTAAACCGCACCCACGAACACCGCAAAGCGATGTTCGCCAACATGGCCGGGTCTTTGATCGAGCACGAGCAGATCAAAACTACCCTGCCGAAAGCCAAAGAACTGCGCCCGATCATCGAAAAGCTGATCACCCTTGCCAAGCGCGGCGATCTGCACGCCCGCCGTCAGGCGCATTCGCAGCTGAAGCAAGACATCCACACCGCGCGCCTGTTCGAAATCCTCGGGCCGCGTTACCAGGATCGTCAGGGCGGCTACGTCCGCGTGCTGAAAGCTGGCTTCCGTTACGGCGACATGGCGCCGATGGCGATCATCGAATTCGTCGACCGTGACCCGAACGCGAAAGGTGCCGCCGACCACGCCCGCACCGCCGCCGAGGATGCGTTTGAGGCGTAAGCCCTTCGCAGATCGCCTTGAGAACCCGCCCTAATCGGCGGGTTTTTTCATATCTATCAAACGCCATCGTGCGGGTTGACGTTGGGTTAACCGCAAGGGCGAAGGCGAATTTTCAAACATTGCTGCCCTTCGCAACCATTCTGCTGATTGATGTTAAAATAGAAATAGCATGTTGCTGATCCGAGTATAGTAGCCACCCTCCGAACTGCCTAAAGTTGTAATTGAATCGAGAGATCGAAAAAAACATGTCAGTAAAGCTAGGTATAGATGTCGAGTTACACCAACTTTCGCTTATGGCCCCGGCGGGCTACTTTGTCGGCCTCCATATCCGTTTCACAGCGCCGTTGTTCACCTTCCAGACCTATGACCAGCGCTGGCTCGACTACTACACCGAAAAAGGCTACGTCCTGCGCGATCCGATGGTAGCCTGGGGCTTCAGTGCCACCGGAACCATCCGTTGGAGCGATAGTGCCCTGCCAGACCCGTTTGGCCTGTTCAATGAGGCCGCCAGATACGGCCTGAACTATGGCGCCACAGTTGCCTGTGGCCCGGTCAAATCCCGATCCATTGCCTCGTTTGCGCGGGCTGACCGCGAATTTGAGGACCATGAAATTGCAGCCATTGCGACCATCGTGCACCGGCTGCATGACGTGACAGAGCCCCCCGAAGAGCTGACCAAGGCTCAGATCGAGGCTCTGCGCTGTATCGCTGGGGGGGACCGGTTTACTGCCGCTGCGGCGAAACTGGGTATTTCAGAAAGTGCGCTCAAAGCGCGCATCACATCGGCGCGCGTGCGCCTGATGGCGCGCACCACAGCCGAGGCCATTCAGCGCGCAAAGGATTACCGGCTGATCTGAAAACCCCTCCGCGATGTTCCGACTGCCATCTGAACATAACGGAGACCAAAATGCTCACCACCACACTGTCTTTTGCCAACCTCCACAATCATGGAGAGCTGTTCGCGAATATGCTTCGCGCGCGGCGTGAGTTATTCATCGTCCATAACAAATGGGATCTGCCCGAGGCTTTGGGGATGGAATACGATCAATACGACACCCCGGCCAGCCGCTGGGTGGTCGTGCATGACGATCAGGGCCGGGTTCTGGCGGGCAACCGCCTGACCCCCACCACCGCGAAATGCGGCATCTATACCTACATGATCCGCGACGCGCAGCGCGGTCTGCTGGACACCATTCCGGCCAACCTTTTGACCAATGAGGCCCCGGTCGGCGATCACATCTGGGAATCGAGCCGCCTGTTCGTCGCCCATGACGTGCCCTCCTCCATCCGCCGCCGCGTCCATGCCCAGTTGATCGCGCAACTCGGCGACACCGTGCGCAGCCTCGGTGCCACCCATTGCCTGACCCTGCTCGCCGCGACTTGGCCCCGCTGGGCCGACCGCGTCGGCGTCAAGATGAAGGCGATGGGCCCGGTGATGGAAATCGACGCCATCGACAACCAGGTGGTCGAGATGGATTTCAGCCTGACCAAACACTGAACGAACCTGCGGCGGCCCATGGGGAGCAGGGCCGCCCGCAGACCTCCACCGCCAAGCGGCAGGGCAGGCGGAAGCGGCGACGGAACTACCCCGGTAGGGCGGGATATGATGACTCGTGGCGGCGGCGCAGGTCAGCTATGCGGACGATGCGTTCAGCGCCTTTACAAAGTAGCCTGTTGAGATAGATTCTGAGGCGTTAACTCAAGCTTGCTCCCATAAGGTTCGTTTCAAGTGAGGCATATGAACAGCCAAGAACGTCTGTATTTCGACCACCTTTCTGTTCAGTCAAACGATCTTAGAGCAGAGCCCGACGGTGAGAACGTTTCGACCTGTGACTGCTGTGGCTGCATGAGTCGCAAGGTCTGGGGATATTTGCACTTAAAGCAGGCTGGCACATTAGCTGCATACTTCATGCATTGGACGCCTGGTGCCTCACTTGCCACGCATCCAGCGAATTTTGATCTGATAGTCGGTCCTTGGGGGGAAGATGAGGCTGCAGAAAATCGCTGTGCAGTAGCACTTATCCAATTTGAGGGCGAAAATGGCCCCGGCGTGATGGTCATCGATTCCGAGAGCCGTCCTGCCTCATCCGGCGGTCTAGCCAAAATCATGACCGACAGAAACGACGTGATCTCCACCCCATTCGCCAGCTCGGTATTTGCGATGTATGATGCAGCACTCCTGCAAGACCATCGCCTTATTCAATTTCTCAGATAGTGTATCCGCCCGCAAAGGGGCTCAAAACGACGGTTCTCCAAATACGCTGGTTTTTTGAGCAATTTCTGCCGCTGGCACGGTTCTCTTGCCCCCACCCCGCTAAGGCGCAATCCGCCTTCCCCCGCCCCACCAGCCCGGCTAAACTCCCCACATGTCAGACCTTTTCGACACCCCCGGAAAACCCGTGCCAGAGGCCCCGCGCCCCTTGGCGGACCGCCTGCGTCCGCGCAATCTGTCCGAGGTGATCGGTCAATCCCACGTCCTCGGCCCCGATGGCCCGCTGGGTGCAATGATCGCCGCCCACAGCCTATCCTCGCTGATCCTCTGGGGCCCACCGGGCGTTGGTAAAACCACCATCGCGAGGCTTCTTGCACATGCGTCCGACCTCGCCTTCGTGCAAATCTCGGCCATCTTTACCGGCGTGCCGGACCTACGCAAAATGTTCGAATCTGCTAAAATTCGCCGCCAAAACGGCCAAGGCACGCTGCTATTTGTCGATGAAATCCATCGCTTCAACAAAGCCCAGCAAGACGGCTTCCTGCCTTATATGGAGGACGGCACTATCCTGCTGGTCGGGGCCACCACCGAAAACCCCAGCTTCGAGCTCAATGCCGCTCTGCTCTCCCGCGCCCAAGTCATCATCCTCGAACGCCTCAACCTGATCGACCTCGAACTGCTCGCCCAACGCGCGGAAAAAGACCTCAACCGCGCACTGCCGCTGAGGGGAGACGCCCGCGAAGCGATCATCGAGATGGCCGACGGCGATGGCCGCGCTCTGTTGAACCTGATCGAGCAAGTCGCCGCGTGGAAGCTCGACAAACCGCTGACCCGCGACCAGCTTTCCACCCGCCTGATGCGCCGCGCAAGCAAATACGACAAATCAGGCGAGGAGCATTACAACCTGATCTCCGCCCTGCACAAATCGGTGCGCGGATCAGATCCCGACGCGGCGCTCTACTGGTTCGCGCGCATGCTCGAAGGCGGCGAAGACCCGCGCTTTCTCGCCCGCCGCATCACCCGCATGGCGGTCGAAGACGTAGGCTTGGCCGACCCGCAAGCCCAGCAAATCTGCTTGGAGTCGTGGAACACCTATGAGCGCTTAGGCTCCCCCGAAGGCGAACTGGCCCTCGCGCAAGCCCTCGTCTACCTCGCCCTCGCCCCCAAATCCAACGCGGTCTACGTAGCCTACAAAGCCGCCCGCGCCAGTGCCCGCGAAACGGGAAGCCAGCCGCCCCCCCTGCATATAAGAAACGCCCCCACCAAGCTGATGAAAGACATCGGCTACGGTGCGGGCTATGCCTATGACCACGATGCCGAAGATAGCTTCTCGGGCCAAAACTACTTCCCCGACGATATGAAACGCCCGATCTACTACACCCCACCCGAGCGCGGCTTCGAGCGTGAACTGAAAAAACGCATCGACTATTTCGTCAAACTCCGCGCCAAAAGAAACACCGACTAGCCGTTTTACATTGGCCTAAATATCCCCCGCGGAGCGACCCAGCCCTGCCATCAAACAGCCCTGTCAAACCTCTGCCCCCCCGCGCCAGCGAAAAGCGCGCGCCAGCAAGCGCTGAGCGGCAGTTGACAAATCCCCCGCCTGCGCCCAATGAAAACCCATGTTCTACACGCTCTCCCAAGTCGCCCTCGGCGGCGCCATTGGCTCGGTTTTGCGCCACTTGTGCATCTCGACCCTCGGCGCACCCTGGGCCACCGCCCTCGTCAACATCGCGGGCAGCTTTGTCATGGGCATCTGCTTTGTCACCCTCAGCCGCTCAAACCTGTCCCCCCTCTTGATGACAGGCGTGCTCGGCGGCTTCACCACCTTCTCCGCCTTTAGCCTAGACACATTAAAACTCTGGCAATCCGGCCAAATCCCGCAGGCCGCAGCCTATACGCTGGCCTCCGTCACCCTCTCTCTCATAGCCGTCGCCCTTGGCGCAGCCCTAGCCCGTGGAGCCCTCGCATGAGCGACGTTCAACTGATCACCGTCACCGAAGATGAAGGCGAGCAGCGCCTTGACCGCTGGTTCAAGCGCCGTTTTCCCCAAGTCACCCAAGGCCATGTCGAAAAGATGTGCCGCACCGGACAAGTCCGCGTCGATAGCGCACGCGCCAAGGCGTCCGATCACGTCAGCCCCGGCCAGACCATCCGCATCCCGCCCTTGCCGGATGCCGCAGCCCCGGTTGCCCGCCGCGCAGGCAGCTATTCGGCGGCGGACGAAAAGATGATCCAGAACGCCGTGCTGTGGAAGGATGAGCATATCATCATCCTCAACAAACCCCCTGGCCTGCCCAGCCAAGGCGGCTCCGGCCAAGGCGACCGCCACGTTGATGGCCTGACCGAAGCGCTGAAATTCGGCTATAAAGAGCGCCCGAAACTGGTCCACCGCCTCGATAAAGACACCTCCGGCCTGTTGATGCTGGCCCGCACCGACCGCGTTGCGCGTGCGCTGTCCGAAGCCCTGCGCCACCGCCTCACCCGCAAAATCTACTGGGCCGCCGTCGCAGGTGTGCCGCATCCCCGGCAAGGCTCGATCAAATACGGCCTGCAAAAATCCGGCGGCGGCAAGTATGGCGACGAGAAGATGATCTGCATCCATCCCGCCAAAATGGCCGAACACCCCGATGCCAAACGCGCGCAGACCGATTATTTCACCCTGTGGTTCTTGGGAAGTCGCCTGTCGTGGATGGCGCTGGAACCTGTCACCGGACGCACCCACCAGCTGCGTGCGCACATGGCCGAAATGGGCCATCCGATCTTGGGCGACAGCAAATATGGCCCGACGGGAACCGAGAATATGGGTGACGGTTGGGGGGCCAGCATCGGCGGTGACATCTCTCGCAAGCTGCACCTGCACGCCCGCATGCTGACCATCGAACACCCGATCCTGAAGAAAATGATGACCTTCACCGCGCCCCTGCCGGAACACATGGCCCGCACTTGGAAAACCCTCGATTGGGGCGAAAACCAAGTGCCCGCCGATCCGTTTTCGGGCTTTGAATAGGCGGGGCCGATAATTGAGTGCGTGGACAGCGAAACGCTTTTGGAAACAAGCCGAGGCTAGCGCCTGCGACGGCGGTTTCACCGTAACCCTTGATGGCCGGGCGGTGAAAACCCCGGCCAAGCGTCTGCTGGTTCTGCCCACCATGGCGATGGCCGAGGTGATCGCCGCCGAGTGGGACGCCCAACAAGGCCGCGTCAAACCTGAAACTATGCCCGCCACACGCGCGGCCAATTCTGCCATCGACAATGTGGCGATCCAATTTGCCGCCGTGGCGCATGACCTCGCCCGCTACGGCGAAACCGATCTTTTGTGCTACCGCGCCACTGGCCCGCAAGAATTGATCGACCGCCAAGCCGACGCATGGAATCCGCTGCTGGCTTGGTCCGCCGCCGCCCTGCGCGCCCCTCTGATCGCCACCTCTGGCGTGATGCACATCCGCCAACCAGAAACCTCGGTCGCCAAGTTGACAGCCCATGTCCATGCCTTCACTCCGTTTCAACTCGCCGCTGTGCATGATCTGATCGCCATCTCTGGCTCCTTGATCCTCGCGCTCGCCGTCACCCGAGGCAGGCTTTCGCTCGACGAGGCATGGCGTTTAAGCCGAATCGACGAGACATGGCAGAACGAACTCTGGGGCATCGACGAAGATGCGGCCGCGTTAGAATCGCTTAAACGGCAGGCACTGGCCGAAGCGGCACGATTCTTCGCATTGTGCGGGTAACAATCTTCTCCCATCTTGCCGCTTCTTTGCACATTCTGTCTGTCTGACTGCCCCAAAGCGTTATGATAGCGGTAAAATCCGTTATATTGGCAGTTTTGCTTGACCGATTGCACAGCTATGCCAAGTATGACCGACACTGACGACGCAGTTCGTCATGGGGAGCGTACCCGTATAACATGCGGGACATATAACCTTCGCCCGAAAAACGGGCGGAAACAGCAAGAGGTAAGAATGAAAAAATCCGTATTCTTCGGCGCACTCGCGGCCACCACCGTCCTGGCAGGCTCGGCATTTGCCGGCACGCTGGATGACGTGAAAGCCCGTGGCGAGCTGATCTGCGGCGCGAACGTCGGTCTGACCGGCTTTGGCGCACCGGATGCAACCGGCGCTTACAAAGGCTTCGACGTTGATCTGTGCAAAGCCATCGCCGCCGCCGTTCTCGGCGACGCGTCGAAAGTCAAATACGTCCCCACCACCGGCGAGACTCGCTTCACCGCACTGGCTTCCGGCGAAGTTGATGTGCTGATCCGTAACTCCACCTGGACCTTCTCGCGCGATACCGACCTCAAGTTCGATTTCGTCGCGGTGAACTACTATGACGGCCAAGGCTTCATGGTGAAAAAAGAGCTGGGCGTTTCGTCCGCCAAAGAACTTGATGGCGCGACCGTCTGTATCCAGACCGGCACCACGACCGAGCTGAACTTGGCTGACTTCTTCAAGTCGAACAACATCAGCTACACCCCGGTCACCGTTGGTGACGACTCGGAAGCGCTGCGTCAATATGATGCCGGTGCTTGCGATGCCTACACCACCGACGCGTCTGGCCTTGCTGCGTCGCGCGCTTCGCTGGCAAACCCGGCTGACCACATCATCCTGCCGGAAATCATTTCGAAAGAGCCGCTCGGCCCGGTCGTGCGTCATGGCGACAACAACTGGGGCGATATCGTCCGTTGGACCTATTTCGCGCTGCTTGAAGCTGAAGAAAAGGGCATCACCAAGGCCAATATCGACACCGTTGGCACCTCAACGACCGACCCGGAAGTCAAGCGTTTGCTTGGTCTTGAAGGCGACATGGGCGCGATGATGGGGCTTGATAAAGAATGGGCCAAACGCGCGATCGCCGCTTCCGGCAATTATGGCGAGATCTTTGAAACCAACATCGGCACCTCTACTCCGATCGGTCTGGCACGCGGCCTGAACGCGCTCTGGACCCAAGGTGGTCTGCAATACGCTCCGCCGTTCCGGTAATATCCAATCAACAGGGCGCGGTGAAAACCGCGCCCTACTGTTAACCAAGATCACTTCATCTTGATCCGGCACATCACCTGACCGCAGGGGACCACCCCAAACGACCGGCAAAAGTCCGGCAGCGGTAGGGCAGGGGGAATACATATGACGCTCGTGACCGAGCCACCGAAAGCAAACTTTCGGTTGGGCATGCTGATATACGACACCCGCTACCGCAGCTACACCATCCAGATCATCGTGTTGATCTTGTTCCTGATGGGTGTTGCGTGGCTGGCCAACAACACGATCGAGAACCTTGCCGCCAAGGACAAAGACATCAACTTTGGCTTCCTGTGGAACCGCGCAGGCTACGACATTGACCAACACCTGATCCCCTACACCAATGATGATAGCCATTTCCGCGCTTTGCTGGTGGGCTTGGGTAATACGCTCGTCGTCGCCCTCGTCGGCTGCATCCTGTCCACCGTGCTCGGCGTGATCATCGGCGTGCTGCGGTTGTCGAAAAACTGGCTCGTCGCCCGCCTGATGACCGTTTATATCGAGATCTTCCGCAACATCCCCCTGCTTTTGTGGATCATCCTCGTCTACGTGGTGTTCTCGGAAACCCGGCCCGAGCCGAAAGCCTTCAAAATCGTCGAAGGCCAAGTCTCTGCCGCACATATGAATTTCTTCGACACCATTGCCGTCACCAACCGCGGCACCAACGTGCCCGCACCGCTGCTGACCAATCCGCTGCCCACCCTGCACATTGGCTTCATGCCGATCAGCCTGTCGTTGATCGCGGTGATCGCCGTAATTGCCGCCTCAATCTACGCCAACATCCTGCTGCGCCGCCGCACCAAGATCACCCAGGAGGCCACCGGCATCCGCCCCACCATCTGGTGGAAATCGGTGCTGATCCTGTTCGTGCCCGTCGTGGCCCTGCTGTTCGCGATGGGCCTGCATTGGGAATATCCGGTGTTCAAGGGCTTCAACTTCAAGGGCGGCATCAACATCGCCCATTCCTTCACCGCCCTCACCATCGCCCTTACCCTTTACTACGCCTCGGTCATCGCCGAAACCGTCCGCGCCGGCATCCAATCCGTCAGCCGGGGTCAATCCGAGGCCGCCTATGCGCTTGGGCTGCGTCCTAACCGCACGATGAATCTGGTGATCCTGCCGCAAGCCCTGCGCGTTATTATCCCACCGCTGATTTCGCAATATCTGTCGCTGACCAAGGATACCTCGCTGGGCATCGCCGTCAGCTACCTTGATTTGCGCGGCACTCTGGGCGGCATCACCCTGAACCAAACCGGGCGCGAGTTGGAATGTATGACCCTGATGATGCTGATCTATTTGATCATCAGCCTGATCATTTCTGCGGTGATGAACGCCTATAACGCCTCTGTCAAACTGAAGGAGCGTTAAGATGTCCCTCCTGTATATCCGCCGCGACATGCTCGCCCCGCAGGCTCCGCCAGCCTCGCAAAGCGGCGCGATCCGCTGGGTGCGTGAGAACCTTCTCTCCGGCCCGTTCAACACCATCCTGACGCTGCTGGCGATCTGGACCCTCTATCAACTGATTGCTTTGTCATGGCCATGGCTGGCAAACGGGGTGTGGAGCAACGCCAACTCGATGGCCGATTGCCGCAAAATCGTCGCCGCAAGCGCAGGCCCCGACGCTTCGGGGGCTTGCTGGGCGATGATCCGCGAGCGTTGGTCGCAGTTCATCTTCGGCTTCTACCCGCCAAGCCTGTGGTGGCGGCCAATCCTGACCTTTGCTTTGATGTTCACAGCCCTCGCCCCCGTGCTTTATGCCGACAACAAAAGTGCGATGGCCAAACTCTGCGGTGTGGTCACGGCCCTGATGGCGCTTTGCCTGCTCGGTGCCCAAGGGCTTACCTTCACCACCATCCTCGCCACCGCTTTGATGGCAGCCCTCACCGCCATCGCTGCGATCAAACCCCGCGCGCTACTGATCGTCACCCTGCTGTTCCCATTCGTCGCGCTTTGGCTTTTGTGGGGCGGCTCGGTCTGGGGGCCCATCGTGGCGCTGATCGGCTTCATGGTTTTGGCCGTGGTTTATAGCATCGTCGCACCGAAACTGGGCCCGGTCATGGGTGCAAGCGCAGGCTTCATCGCCGCCTGCCTTTGGTGGTTGTTCCTGCAATCCTATGTCTCCGAGGCATGGCAAGCCCTGCTACCGTTTGAGCTGACCTACGTCAACTCGGACAAATTCGGCGGCTTCCTGCTGGCCTTTGTCATCGGCGTGGCCTCGATCTCGATCTCGCTGCCCCTCGGCATCCTGCTCGCGTTGGGCCGCCGCTCGGATATGTTCCTCGTCAAAACCCTGTCCGTCGGTTTTATCGAGTTTGTCCGCGGCGTGCCGTTGATCACCATGCTGTTCACCGCCTCGCTACTGCTGCAATATTTCCTGCCGCCGCAAACCAAGTTCGACCTGATCCTGCGCGTCGTCATCCTCGTCACCATCTTCTCGGCCGCCTATAATGCCGAAGTGGTGCGCGGGGGCCTCGCCGCCCTGCCACGCGGCCAGTATGAGGCTGCCGACGCTTTGGGTCTGGATTACTGGCAAGCGCAACGGCTGATCATCATGCCGCAAGCGCTGAAAATCTCGATCCCCGGCATTGTGTCAACCTTCATCGGCCTGTTCAAAGACACCACCCTCGTGTCCTTCGTCGGCCTCGCCGATCCGCTCCGCGGCATCACCACCATCGTGCGCGCCGACATCGCGTGGAAGGGCATCTACTGGGAGCCTTACATCTTCGTCGGCGGCATCTTCTTTATCGTCTGCTTCGGCATGTCCCGATACTCGATGTATCTGGAGAACAAGCTGAAGACTGATCACCGTTAATAAGGGACTTACATCATGGCAGAACACGCAATCGACCGCAGCAAAATGCAAGTCTCGGATGAGGTCGCAATCCAGATCACCAATATGAACAAGTGGTACGGCACTTTCCACGTCTTGCGCGACATCAACATGACCGTCAACAAGGGCGAACGTATCGTGATCTGCGGCCCCTCAGGTTCCGGCAAATCCACCCTGATCCGCTGCATCAACCGGCTGGAAGAACACCAGCAGGGCCAGATCATCGTCGACGGCACTGAACTCACCTCAGACCTCAAGAACATCGACAAGGTGCGCTCGGAAGTTGGCATGGTGTTCCAGCACTTCAACCTGTTCCCGCATCTGACGATCCTCGAAAACCTGACTCTGGCCCCAATCTGGGTCCGCAAGGTGCCCAAGCGCGAGGCCGAAGAAACCGCGATGTATTTCCTGCAAAAGGTGAAAATTCCCGAGCAGGCGCATAAATACCCCGGCCAGCTTTCCGGCGGCCAACAACAGCGCGTCGCCATCGCACGTTCGCTCTGCATGAAACCCCGCATCATGCTGTTCGACGAGCCGACCTCGGCCCTTGACCCCGAGATGATCAAAGAGGTGCTCGACACCATGATTTCGCTGGCCGAAGAAGGCATGACCATGCTCTGCGTCACCCACGAAATGGGCTTCGCGCAAGCCGTTGCCAACCGGGTGATCTTCATGGACCAAGGCCAGATCGTCGAGCAAAACGAGCCACGCGAGTTCTTCAACAACCCGCAATCGGACCGCACCAAACTGTTCCTGTCGCAGATTCTAGGGCACTGAACTCCCAATCAAAAATGAAAAGGCGCCCCTGTTATGGGCGCCTTTTTATAAAGACTGCTATGATGCGAAGCCATCCCGACGGGCTGGGATGTGATGAAAATTTCACGCTAGCGCAACAAAAAGCTGATATAACCACAATATATTGTGGAAAATCATTCTAAAATCGACATAAACCACAAGCCATTCCCCGCTGGGAAGATTATTTGGCAGCCGACTGCGCTTGTGTCAGATCAAACCACCATCTCACGCGGAATGACAAAATCCACCGTCACCCCCTGCCCAAATCCAACCTGATCCCAGGCCTCCACCGCGAAATCGACCACCAAAGTCGCCCCCGTTGGATAGCGCGCAAATTCCGAATTCAGCGGCGCTGTCACCACCAATTTCTCGGCAAACTCGGCAATTCCCGGATTATGCCCGATCATCATCACCACATTCGCCTGCGCATGCCGCAACACCGCCAGCATCACATCCACCCCGGCATGATACAAAGCCGGTTTCAACTCCATCAACGGAGTTGCCGGCAACGCAGGCGCAATCCCCGACCAGGTCTGCCGAGTCCTGACCGCATCAGAACACAAAACCTTCTGTGGCACATACCCGCGTGAGGCCAGCCACTGCCCCAGATCCGCCGCAGCCGCGCGGCCCCGGTCATTCAAAGGTCGGTCGTGGTCCGGGCTAAGTGGATCGTCCCAAGCAGATTTGGCGTGGCGGGTCAAAATAAGGCGTTTCATGTGTGGAATGTTCCCATGTGATAAGCCGAGTGTTCCACCAGTCTTGCATAGCCTTGCGACACCGGGCAAGCCCGTCTCACAGCGCAACCGAAATTCATACAGTCCCCACCGCTTGCCCCGCTCAGATACGCGCGGCACCCGGGCACATCATATCCCGCCCCATCCAACGCCCCCACCGGACAAGCATCCAGACAAGGCCGCGCACATCCCTCACAGGGAGAGGCCGCAACCGGAACCTCCACCCGTTCCTTCAACGCCAGCGCGCCGCGGAACGACACCATCAAACCCTGTTCCGCCTGCACCAGCAACCGCACCGGGCTGTCCCACACCCGCCCGGTCCGCAATGCCCATTGATAAAACGGATGATAAGGCGCGCCACCAAACGGAAACAGCGCCTTCGCGCCCAAATCGCACGCCATCCCGCCAATCACCCGCCGTGACCAGCGATCAATTGGATCAGCTTTGCCTGCAACGGCATATTCCAACCATTCCGGCTGCGCCTTCACATGCGCCCAATACCCCGGCTCGGCTGGCCCGAGCAGCAGAACCGAGCGTGTGCCCGCAGGCAACCCGACCTCATCCTCACAACAAAACCCACCGAGCACCGCCAAAAAATGTTGCGCCGCCAAAGCCTCAATCTGCTTTAGCGAAACGGCAGCCACAGGCTCCACCCCAATCGCGCCGGTTTCTCGTCTTGCCATTGCAGCCCCACCACCATGTCCTGATGCCCCGCCGCAGGTTGCGCCCGATAAGTGCGAAAAATCCTGTCCCAAACCGACAAAGCAAAGCCAAAATTGCTGTCATGCTCGGACCGCACCACCGAATGATGGACGCGGTGCATATCGGGCGTCACCAAAACCAACCGCACCAGTGCGTCCAACCACACAGGCAGCCGCAGATTGGCATGGTTGAACAATGCGGTTCCGTTCAACAAAATTTCAAACAAAACCACCGCCACCGCTTGCGGCCCCAAAGCATAGGTCAGCCCGATTTTTAACACCATAGAGGCCAAAATCTCCACCGGATGAAACCGCAAAGCCGTGGTCACATCCATATCGCGGTCGGCATGGTGCATCCGGTGAAACCGCCAGAACAACGGCACCTTATGGGTCAACCAATGCTGCGCCCAAATCGCAAAATCCAAAACCAGCAGCGCGAACAACACCTCAACCCACAACGGCCAAACCACCCGGTTCAAGATGCCCCAGCCCATCGACCACGCATCCACCGCCGCGCCGACCGCCAGAAATGGCAACACAATCGCCAGCGCCCGCAAAGCCAGCGTATTCAACACCGTCATCGACACATTGGTAAACCAGCGCCGCCCGCGCGCAAGCACCCGCTTGCGCTTAGGCGCCAAAGTCTCCAGCCCGGCAAACACCACAAACAGGCCCAAAAACACGGACAAGCGCAGCAAAATTTCATATTTCATTGCATCCTCCAGCTGCCAATCTAGCTCCTCGGATGACCAAAGCGAATTGCTCTTTTTGAAATACTCCCGCCGGAGGCTCCTTTGGCTGGCATCAGAAGCCTCGGGCGGGAATATTTAAACCATTATGAAAGCCTTAGCGTTTCACATGCGGCTTGACGCGCGGTGTGCTAGAGCGGATTTGCGAGCCCGCGCCATGATCGGTGAACAGTTCCAAAAGGCAGGCATTGGGAATCCGCCCGTCGAGAATTGTCACCGCCCGCGTCCCCGCCTCAATCGCCGCAAGCGCGGTTTCGGTTTTCGGGATCATCCCGCCCGAGATCACCCCATCCGCCGTCATCTGCCGGATTTCTTCCGGGGTGATCTGCGTCATCACCTCGCCTGCGGCGTTTTTCACCCCCGGCACATCGGTCAACAACAGCAAACGATCCGCCTGCAACGCCCCGGCAATCGCGCCCGCAGCGGTATCGCCATTGACGTTGAACGTCTCGTTATCCGCCATTCCCGTCGCCACTGGCGCGACCACCGGGATGATCCCGGCGTTGTACAAATCGCGCAAAACCTGCACGTTCATCTCTACCGGACGGCCGACAAAGCCCAATTCCGGGTCATCGGCGACGCAAACCATCAAATCGTCATCCTTGCCGGAAATCCCCACCGCGCGCCCGCCTGCATCCATGATCGCCTGCACGATGCGCTTGTTGACCAGACCCGACAGCACCATCTCGACGACCTGCACCGTCGCTTTGTCGGTCACCCGTTTGCCGCGCACGAATTCCGATTTGATACCCAGCTTGGCCAGCATTTCGTTGATCATCGGCCCGCCGCCATGCACCACCACCGGGTTCACCCCCACCTGCCGCATCAGCACGACGTCACGCGCGAATTCCGCCATCGCGGCATCGTCGCCCATCGCATTGCCGCCAAATTTCACCACCACCACAGCGCCTTCAAAGCGTTGCAGGTAGGGCAGGGCCTCGGACAGCATCTTCGCGGTATTGATCGCATCACTCATGGTCAGGGTCTGCTTTTGCATGGGGAAGACTCCAGGATTTTTTGCCTGATAGCCCCTTTAGCCCCCCCTGCCAAGCAAAGGTTTTGTGTCTGGCCACAGGTCAATTTTCGGTAAATTACCCCCTGCTAAGTGCTTAAAATCGCTAAGTCGGCGCAAATGGCCACGCGCGGACACCCTTGCATTCGCCCCCCAATGCCGTAGCTTGAGCGCAAAGCAGGAGTCCACGATGTCCGAGCAGAAAACCCTCGTGTTGACAGGCGCAAGCCGCGGAATCGGCCACGCCACCGTCAAACGCTTCGGCGGCGAAGGCTGGCGGGTGCTGACTTG
This sequence comes from Cypionkella sp. TWP1-2-1b2, assembly GCF_049896245.1. Lineage (NCBI taxonomy): Bacteria > Pseudomonadati > Pseudomonadota > Alphaproteobacteria > Rhodobacterales > Paracoccaceae > Cypionkella > Cypionkella sp. TWP1-2-1b2. The sequence continues at coordinate 60,215 of NZ_JAFCTX010000007.1, forward strand.
CTCGCGCCACCCCTTCGATCCGCGTTGCCCGTGGCCGGGGGGCGAGGAAAACCACATCCAGATTGATCTGGCTGACCCCAACAAAACCATCGCCGCGATGGAGACAATCAAAGCCAAGTTGAACGGCAAACTCCATGCTTTGGTCAACAACGCGGGGATTTCACCGAAGGGTGAGGGCGGCAAGCGGCTGAACACGCTTCAGACCGATTTGCGAACCTGGGGCCAAGTCTTCCACGTCAACTTCTTCGCGTCAGTCATCCTCGCCCGCGGCCTGCAAGCCGAACTGGTGGCCGCGCAAGGCTCGGTGGTGAATGTGACTTCTATAGCAGGCAGCCGGGTGCATCCCTTCGCGGGTGCCGCTTATTCCACGTCCAAAGCGGCGTTGGCGGCGCTGACCCGCGAGATGGCGCATGATTTCGGCCCGCTCGGCGTGCGGGTGAACGCGATAGCCCCCGGAGAGGTGGAAACCGCGATCCTGTCGCCCGGCACCGACAAGATCGTTGATCGGTTGCCGATGCGCCGCTTAGGCCAGCCGAAAGAGGTTGCCGACGCGATCTGGTTTCTGTGTTCCGAACAGTCGAGCTACATCTCCGGCACCGAAATTCAAATCAACGGTGGCCAGCACGTCTGAAACCGGAATTCGCGCGAATTCCGGCACGATTTCTGCGCATAAATCGCCTGCCTATACCAGCGTTGCGATGATCGCCCGCAAAGTCTCAATGCCATCACCTTTTTCCGAACTGGTCACCACCAATTCCGGGTAAGCCGCAGCATGTTTCGCCAGCGCCGCCTTGACCTGTTCGATGTTGGCATCGCGCTCTGCCGCCGAGACCTTGTCCATCTTGGTCATCACCACCTGAAATGTCACAGCCGAGCGGTCGAGCAGATCCATAATCTCCTCATCCACCGCTTTAACGCCATGCCGGGTGTCGATCAAAACAAACGCCCTGCGCAAAGTTTGCCGCCCGGCCAGATAGGCCTTCAGCAGCGCCTGCCACTTCGCAACAACCGGCTTCGGCGCTTCGGCATAGCCATAGCCGGGCAAATCGACCAGAAAACGATTCATCTCGCCCAAGGCGAAATAGTTGATCTCTTGCGTCCGCCCCGGCGTATTTGAGGCGCGGGCGAGGTTTTTGCGTCCCGTCAGCGCGTTGATCAGACTTGATTTTCCGACGTTAGAGCGGCCCGCAAAGCAAACCTCCAACCGATCCGGTTCGGGCAGACCCGACATTGCGACCACGCCTTTGACGAAATCAACCGGGCCTGCGAACAGCAAGCGGCCGGCCTCACGCGAGGGAAATTCCGGCTCGGGGGCCAAGGTGAACTCTAGGCTTGTCATGCCAATCTCCATTCATCGCCGACCGCAATCGGCCCGCTTTCCACAACCACACCATAAAGCCCGAATTCCTGATGGCCGAAATGCTGGTTCAACGCTTGCAGCGTCGGCGCGTTCGGGCGACCGGTTTCGGGATCAACGGTGGTGGCGCTGCACCGCTCTATGCGTTCTTCAATCCGCAACACCGCGTCGCCTATGGCTAAGTGTTTGCCGATCCAATCCAATTCGGCCCAAGGCTCGGCCCCGTCGAGCCAGAGGTTGCCACGCCAGCGGTCCCTCGACAATTCTATCCCCATCCGCGCCGATAGATCTGCCAGTGAGGCGGTGGACAGGATCGACAGCGCGGGCAGGGCGGTATCCGTCATGCCGCGCCCCGCTGTGACAATCGCCACGGGCTGCGCGCGATCAGGTGGATTCAGCGGCGTGACCCAGTCCAGAAACCGAGGCAGATCGGCGGGATCATCCGGGCGAAAGCTGATCTCACCGCGCTCTGGATGGTTCAGGGTAATAGTGGCGGTAGCCTCATCTAAGCGAGAGGTGATCGCCATCAGCGCTGGAGCCTTTGCCCCACGCGCGAAATTCACGCAGCGATTCCAGCCGGGTACAAGTTTCGCCGCCCCATGCGCCACCGCCCAATGCCGATCCCAAGCCAGACACTCCCCCGCCAAAAGACGAACGGACGCGAGGGCTTCGCGTCCGTGTCCCTTGATCGGGTGGCGGCAAATTTGCGCCAGCCGCTTGGTCATTTCTTGGCGACCTCGACGGGCTTTTTCTTGCTAAAGCCCGATTTGATATTACCGAACAGGTCCGGTTTGTGACCATGGCTGCGCATGATGAGATACTGCTGGGTGAAGGTGATGGTGTTGTTGGTGATCCAGTAAATCACCAGACCGCTTGCGAACCCGCCGAGCATGAACATGAACACGAACGGCATCCAAGCGAACAGTTGTTGCTGCACCGGATCGGCGGGGGCCGGGTTAAGTTTCTGTTGCAGCCACATCGTGACGCCCAGCAGGATCGGCAGCACGCCGATGAAGATGGTTGCCAGCAAAGTGTGTGGCGTGGGGGCACCCCAAGGCAAAGCGCCGAACAGGTTGTAGATCGACGAGGTGTCGGGCGCGGAAAGGTCGCGTATCCAACCAAAGAACGGCGATTGCCGCAATTCAATCGTGACGAAGATCACTTTGTACAGCGAGAAGAAGATCGGAATCTGGATGAAAATCGGCAAACAACCCGCCGCCGGGTTCACTTTGCGCTCTTTATACAGCGCCATCATGTCCTTTTGCAGCTTTTGCTTGTCGTCGCCGGCGCGTTCTTTCAGCACTTCCAATTCGGGCTGCAATTCCTTCATCCGCGCCATCGAGACGTAGGATTTATAGGCCAGTGGCAGAACCAAAAGTTTCAAGATGAATGTCAGGCCGATGATCGCAAGACCCATGTTGCCGATCAGGCCGTGCAGCCAGTGCAGCACGAAGAAGATCGGTTTGGTCAGGAAATAGAACCAGCCCCAGTCGATCGAATCGATGAAGCCTGCGATACCTGCCTTGTCTTGATAAGCACGGATGGTTTCCCATTCTTTCGCACCCGCGAACATCCGGGTGGTGGTTTCCATTGTCGCACCGGGGGCAACCGTCATCAGCGGCTGGCGCACCTCGGCCTGATAGATGTCCGATCCGGGCAGATATTTTGCCACCGCCGTATAAGGTTTACCTTGTTCGGGGACCAGAGTTGTCATCCAGTAGTGGTCGGTGAAGCCGATCCAACCATCCTTGGTGGCCTCGGTCACTTCGGCGGGATAACCTTCGCGCTCATTCGGGGTCATCGAGGCGAATTTCGAGTATTTCAATTCTTCAAGACTGCCATCGCTGCGGCGCACCAGACCTTCATGCACCACGTAGATGTTTTGCAATTTTGGCAGGCCCTGGCGGACGATCTGACCGTAGGAATACAGGTTCGCCGCTGCCGTTCCGGTGTTTTGCACCTGATCCGTCACGCTGAACATGAAATCCTCGTCCACCGCGATGGTGCGCAGGAACTTCAGACCCTTGGTGTTTTCCCATTGTAGGGTCACCGGCTGGCCAACCGACAAAGTGCCACCCGAGGCGATTTTCCACTCGGTCGCAGCCCCCGGCACATCGTCGGCGGTCAAGCCGACACCCGGAGCCCAGCCGAACACCGCGTAATAGGGCGTGGTTTGGCCGACTGGCGACAGCAGTTTGACGGTGGGCGAATTTGGCTCGATCGTCTCATGGTAGGTTTTCAGCGACAGATCGTCGAACCGCCCGCCCAGCATCGAGATTGAGCCCGACAGTTTCGGGGTATCAATGGTCAGCCGCGGCGCTTCCGGCAAGGGCTCGGTCGAGGCCACGCTGCCTGCCGGGGCCGCAGTGGCCGGGGCATCGGGCGTGGTGGCAAACGGGGTCAGCGGCGCTTGGGTCTCAGCGGGAAACCATTGCGGAAAAAGCATCGGGCCTGCGACGAACCAGCCAAGGATCACCAGAAAGCTAAGCACGGTTGCGAGGATGAGATTCTTGTTTTGATCGTCCATCGGGACAAGCACCATTCCTGTTCAGGGTCAGGCGTGGTTCAACGATAGGGGGGCGCAAAGGTCAAGCGGTTTTCCCCTATTCACAGGGCTTGGCATCTGGTTTGCCGCGCAATTCGCGGTGTGCGCGCCGATTTGACGCTAACGGGTGCGTGAGCCTATGCGCGGAATCGCCCCGACCTTGGCGCGATGGCGCGCGATCCATTCCATCGTCTCATCCACCGGCATCGGCCGGGCGATGCCGAAACCTTGCACATCTCCGCAACCTAATTGTGACAACATCGCATGTTCGCCGGGAGTTTCCACGCCTTCGGCCAAGGTTTCTAGCCCCAAACGCTCGGCCATCGATAGGATGGCCGCCACCATCTTTTGCTGTTCGCGATCCTCATCCAGCCGGGTGATAAAGCTGCGGTCGATCTTGATGCGGCGCACCGCAAAGCGGCGGATCGAGGTGATTGAGGCGTGGCCGGTGCCGAAATCATCCAGATCAATGCCGCAGCCCAAGGCCGCAAGGGCTGCGATGTTGGAGACGATGATGTCATTGTCGGTTTGGGCGACGACATTTTCCAGCACCTCAACCGACAGCCGCTTGGGTTCCAGATCAAAGCGGTCGAGCTCCCATTTCAGCTTTTCGGCCAGACGCGGGTTGCGCAGTTCTGGCGATGAGAAGTTTACTGCCACCGTCGGTACATTCAGCCCGGCGCGATCCCAGCGGGCGAGGGCCGAAAGGGCGTGGTATAAAATCACTTCGCCCAGACGTTCGCTTAGGCCTGCGTCTTCGATCATCGGCAGGAATTCGGCGTGCGGAATCAAGCCCTTATCCGGGTGATACCAGCGCGCCAGCGCCTCAAACCCGGTGATCGCGCCGGTATGGGTCGAGATTTGCGGCTGAAAGTGCGGGCGGATCTGGCCTTCGTCCAGCGCGCGTTCCAATTCATCGCGCAAGGCGTCGCGGTCGGCACGGGTGGCGGCCATATCCTCGGAAAAGCTGCGAATGGCGCTGGGGCCGTGGCGCAGGGCATCGTCGGCAGCGATTTGGGCAGCATTCAGCAGGCTGGCGCCGGTCGCTTCCGGCGCGCGGCTGCCCAGACAAAAGCCGATCAAACAGGTGATATAGATCCGGGTCGCGTTCAGGCTGATCGGCGCGGACAGCGCCGATTGCAGCCGGGCTGCGACCTGTACCACGGTTTCAATATCCAGCCGCCGCACCGGGGCCAATGCCACCGCAAAGCCGCCGCCTTCCAGCCGGGCCACCACATCGCCCGCGCGCAACGAGGCGCAAATCCGTTCTGCCGAGCGCGCCAGCACCTCAGTCTGCGCGGCGCGGCCATGTTGTTCCACCATCCGCTCTGCCAGATCGAATTGCAGCACCAAGCAGGCTGTGGTGCGCCCGCTGAGGTGTGATTCGCGTAAAGTCGCGTCCAGAGTGCCGACGATTTGGGCGCGCAGCGACAGCCCTTCCAGCACCTGCGATTGATCGGGCGGGGTTTGCTGTGGCCCTACTGCGCCCGAGATAGCAAACAGCAGCGGCGCGCCAAGGGCTGTCAGGATCAAAATCCGCTCGCCGCCCAGCCAGAATGCGGCGAGGGTCAGGGCGGGCAGGAACACAAAAGCCTCTGGCCTGCGCATCAGCGCGCTGATCTGGGAGAACCTTGCGAAGACTGCGGTAAAAAAGCGTGAAACCATCGGCCTGGCCCTATCTGCTGCGGGGCAACGCCACCCCGATGCGGCAAGATTAGGCAAACACCCTGATCAGAAGGTTAATCCTCACCCCAAAGTTGCAGAGGATTTTCATGATTTGTTCCATGGTTTATTAACCATCTGCGCCAAAGCGGCCAGCGTACTACCCTAGCCTTTGGCGTCAAAATGGGGGTCGGAACCGGGCACCGGATCATAGCCTTGCCCACCCCACGGATGGCAGCGGCAAATCCTGTGGGCCATCAGATAACCGCCCTTGGCCGCGCCATGCCGCTCTAACGCCTCCATCGCATAGGCGGAGCAGGTGGGTTGAAAGCGGCAGCCATGGCCAACCCAAGGCGACAGTACCAAGCGATAGGCGCGCACGGGTAGGGCCAAGATGCGCGCCAGAGGTGTCATGTGCGCACCTTGTGAACCGAAGCCAAAGCGGATGCAAAATCAGCCAGCATGTCTTTGTAATTACGCGAGATTGTAGCCTCTGGTTTGGCGACCAGCACATAATCCCAACCGGGCCGCGCCAGATCCGGCAGCACCTCTCGCGCCAAGGCCCGCATCCGCCGTTTGGCTCGGTTGCGGGCCACCGCGTTGCCGATTTTCTTCGAGGCGGTAAAGCCGATCCGTACAAGCGCGGTATCATCGCCGCGCGCACGGCCCTGCAACAAAAAGCTGCCTGTGCCTTGCCTGCGGCCCTGAGCGGTGCGCAGATAATCGGGGCGGTTTTTCATGGTCTGAACACGAGCGAAAATCGCCGGAGGCGCTTCGGACGCTTCGGCGACAGGGCCAATGTCCGATACCTTCGGCGGTGTCATGGTCTACTCCTGCATCCGACCCCGCAGGGTCAGTCAGAAATTAAGCCGACAGCTTCTTGCGGCCCTTGGCGCGGCGGGCTGCCAGCACAAGACGGCCACCCTTGGTTGCCATGCGTGCGCGGAAGCCGTGACGGCGGGCGCGAACCAGGTTCGACGGTTGAAAAGTGCGCTTCATCGCGGTCTCCATCAGACGGGCACGGCGAACCTTAAAGATTCGACGGCGTAAACTTGAAGCCCGGTCTTTAGGGGCGGATCATCGGTAAGTCAACGCGCGTCCTGCGCGATTTCTGCAACATTTGCCGATCTTGGCGCAGAGGGCAGGGCAAACTGTTACAAATCCGCGTCTTTAGATCGCCGATTTCGCAGACCTGATCAAGCTGGCGTGAGACGGCTGGCATGCGCAGGCCAATCCGACCATCTTGGGCTAAAGGAAGACCATGACCAAATGCGCCCGCCTGATCCCGACTGTGTTGATTCTCTGCGCCGCTGTTGCCGGGGCAGTGTTTCTGCGTGAGCGGTTGTCGTTTGAGGCTTTGGCTGAGAACCGCGAGGCTTTGCTGGCCTACCGCGACGCGCATTTCCTGTGGGCCAGCCTTGGATTTATCGCGGTCTACATCGTGATTGTCGGCCTCAGCCTGCCCGGTGCGACCATCGCCACGCTGACGGGGGGCTTCCTGTTCGGCATGTTCCCTGGCACATTCTATAATGTACTTGCCGCCAGCATTGGCGCTGTCTGCATCTTTCTGGCCGCCCGTGCGGGTTTTGGCGCGACCTTGGCCGAGCGGCTGCAAGGCGGCTCAGCCTCGCGTCTGCAAACCGCGCTTCGCGAAAACCAATGGTCGGCTTTGTTGATCATGCGGCTGGTGCCTGCGCTACCCTTCGTGCTGGCCAATCTGCTGCCCGCGATGGTGGGCGTGCGGCTTTTGCCGTTTGCGGTGACGACATTTTTCGGCATTATTCCGGCGGCCTTGGTGTTCACCTCGGTTGGCGCGGGGCTGGGAGAGGTGTTTGCACGCGGTGAGCGACCTGATCTGGGGGTGATTTTCTCTGCCCCTGTGCTGCTGCCCTTGCTGGGACTTGCGGCGTTGTCGGCTTTGCCAATCCTGTTGAAAAAACGCAAGAAAGGCGGCTGAATGGAGCGGATTTCAACAGATATCTGCATCATTGGTGCAGGTTCGGGCGGGCTTTCGGTTGCGGCAGGGGCGGCGCAGATGGGTGCGCGCGTGGTGCTGATCGAGGGCGCTTCGATGGGCGGCGATTGTCTGAACTATGGCTGCGTGCCGTCAAAAGCACTGCTGGCAGCGGGTCGTGCGGCGCAGGTGATCCGCCTGGGCGCAGCCGGAGTGCAGGGAGCCGAGCCGCAGATCGACTTTGCTGCCGTCAAAGCGCAGGTCGCGGCGGTGATTGCGCAGATCGCCCCGATGGACAGTCAGGAACGGTTTGAGGGTTTTGGCGTGCAGGTGATCCGCGCTTATGCCCGCTTTACCGGCCCGCGCGAGGTGGAGGCGGGCGGTAAGATCATCCGCGCGCGGCGGTTTGTGATCGCGACAGGATCGCATCCGGCGATCCCAGAACTGCCGGGGTTAGAGGCGATCCCCTATCTGACCAATGAGACGATTTTTGCGCAGACCGCGCGACCCGAGCATCTGTTGATCCTCGGCGGTGGCCCGATTGCGATGGAAATGGCGCAGGCGCATCAGCGTTTGGGCTGCAAAGTGACAGTGATCGCGCGCAGCCGGGTGCTGAGCCGCGTTGATCCCGAGGCCGTAGCGGTGCTGCTGAGCGCTTTACGCGCCGAGGGCGTCAATGTGCTGGAGGGCCGCGACATCGCCCGGCTTCGCCCCGTGCCGCAGGGGCTGGAAGCGGTGCTAAATGATGGCACCACGCTGACCGGATCGCATCTTCTGATCGCCACCGGGCGCACGCCAGCCCTCGCGACGCTGGATTTACCAGCCGCAGGCGTGGCTTACAGTGATAAGGGCGTGACGGTGGGGGCCAACCTGCGCAGCAGCAACCGCCGGATTTATGCGGTGGGCGATGTGGCGGGCGGTTTGCAATTCACCCATGTCGCGGGAGCCCATGCCGGAGTGGTGATCAGGCAAGTGCTGTTCGGTCTGCCCGCCAAGCAGGCCAGTGTGGTGCCGATGGTCACTTATACCGACCCCGAACTGGCGCAGATCGGGCTGACCGAGGTTGAGGCGTGCGCAAAACATCCCGGCGTGCAGGTGATCCGGCAAGAGTTTCTGCACAACGACCGCGCAGTAACCGATGGTCAAACCGCAGGCTTTCTCAAACTGATGCTGCTGAAAGGCCGTCCGGTTGGCGTCACCCTTGTTGGCGCGGGGGCAGGTGAGTTGATCGGTCTTTGGGCTTTGGCGATGACGGCGGGTTTGAAAGTCGGCGCGCTGGCAGGGATGATTGCGCCATATCCGACGCGTGGCGAGATTTCCAAGCGTGCAGCAGGGGCCTATTTCTCACCGAAACTCTTTGATAACATAGCTGTGAAGCGGGTGGTGCGGCTGGTGCAGCGGCTTTTGCCATAAGCTGCGTATACGGGCCAAGCTGGGGGCTTTCATCCCCCAAGACAATGGTTTCTTGAACCAGAGGCGAAACCATTGTCTAACCCCCAAAGGATATTTGTACACAGAGGATGACCAGAAGCGTGGCAGCAAGGCGGGGCGGATTTATAAACACCCTGTCGGGGCGGTTTTTACTGCTGACCGTGGCCTTTGTCATGCTGGCCGAGGTGTTGATCTTCGTGCCTTCCATCGCCCGGTTCCGCGCCGATTTCCTGACCCTGCGGCTGGAGAAGGCGCAAATCGCGTCCTTGGCGCAGCTTGCCGCCGAAGATATGGTGACGTCCGCGCTGGAAAAGGAACTGCTGGCCAATGCCGAGGTCTATAACGTCGTGCTGCGCCGCAATGAGGTGCGCCAACTGGTACTATCCTCGCCGCTGCCGACGCCGATCTCGAATACTTTCGATCTGCGCGAAGCCGGGCATTGGGCGCTGATCCGTGATGCTTTTGTCTGCCTGTTCGATCCCGATGATCAGATCATCCGGGTGATCGGTTATCCGGTGCAATCGGCGGGGCTTCTGATTGAAATCACGATGGATTCCGCGCCGATGCGCGACGCTATGCTGGATTACGGCGGGCGGATTCTGCTGTTGTCGGCGTTGATTTCTGGCGTCACGGCGTTCTTTCTGTTTCTCGCCGTGCAGCGCCTGATCGTGTTGCCGATCCGCCGGGTGGTCAACCATATGACCGCCTATGCCGAAGCACCCGAAGATGCCCGCCGGGTCATTGAGCCGACTGCCTCGGTGGTGGAGTTGCGCGACGCCGAAGAAGCCATGCACGCGATGCAGACCCAGTTGACGGGCTCGCTCCGGCAAAAGGAACGCCTCGCACAGCTGGGTGGGGCGGTGGCCAAAATCAGCCATGATCTGCGCAACATCCTGACCACGGCGCAGCTGTTTGCCGACCGAATCGAAGGCAGCACCGATCCGATGGTGGCGCGCGCGGCCCCAAAACTGGTCGGCTCCATCGCCCGCGCCGTGGCTTTGTGCGAATCGACTTTGGCGTTCGGCAAAGCCGAGGAGCCCCCGCCGCAGTTGCGCGAGGTGGCCTTGGCGACCTTGGCCGAGGATGTCGCCGAGGGCGAGGGCCTTGCGGGCGAAGGCCCGGTGACCTGCCTGATCGAAGTGCCCGAAGCGCTGGTGATCCATGCTGATTACGATCAGCTGTTCCGGGTGCTGTCCAACCTTGTGCGCAACGCGCGCCAAGCGATTGAGGCAACGGGAGTCGAGGGCAGCATCGAAATCTCCGCCGGAGAAAGCGCCTCGGAATGGTGGGTCAGGGTGGGTGACACCGGCCCCGGCCTGCCAGAAAAGGCCCGCGAGCATCTGTTTGAGGCGTTTCAGGGCGGCGCGCGCAAAGGCGGCATCGGCTTGGGTCTGGCGATTGCCGCCGAGTTGATCCGCGGCCATGGCGGGCGGCTGGAACTGGCACGCAGTGACGCGGATGGCACGGAATTTTTGGTGCATTTGCCGAAAACCATCGACTCTGCGACCTGATCGCGGTTTGCCTCTGGGTTACGCGGGGATTGCGCATCAAGTTGCATTTCGCTGCGTATTCGCCCTTGCAATGCCCGACAGGGGGGGCTAAACGCAGCCGCAAGAGTGGATCCATAGCTCAGCTGGATAGAGCATCAGACTACGAATCTGAGGGTCGGGCGTTCGAATCGCTCTGGGTCCACCAAAGAATTCAAGGGGTTAGCTAGAAATAGCTGACCCCTTATCCTTTTGCTGTACTCTCTATGTACTCAATCTCAGTGCATTGGGATGAAGCGACGTAGCGAGAGGATCGACATTTGCCCGATCAAGGATTGACTGTTTTCAGCCACCATGTAGCACTAACCAATGGGCAGTTTGTGGATAGTCGAATGAAAATGCGTTTTTTGGTCTGTGCTTTTGGTACTTCTTTGACTCCGATGGCATCCGCTCAGGAAATCATAGATGGCTCAGGTAAAGACATCCCGGAAATTTTTATTAAGGCAATGATAGAACACGTTTCCGCCGATGTGAGTGACCCCGGATCGCTTCAGTTTCGCAAACTCCGCTTGTCGCTGAAGTCGGGAGTTTGCGGGGAAGTAAATTGGAAGAACGGCTTCGGGGGTTACGGGGTGTTTACTCCGTTTAGAGCAGATCGGGATTTTGCTACAATAATTGATCCTGCCGACATTCCTGAAATGGTGGAACTGAAAGCAATGTCGATGGCTGATTGTTACCCGAGATAGCGTTCTATCACCCTAACCCCGCCACTTCCAGCAACAGGCGAAAATCAGTCTCGGATGCGCGGCCCCGGCGTAGGGCCAAAGCTGCCCGATTGAGGGGGAAGCGGTCGGATTCGGTAAACCCCGCCTCTGCCAGCGTCTCAGAGGCAGCGCGGGCCATGCCTGCCAGTTTATCGACTGTTGATTTTCATCCAGAAGTGAGCCGGGTTTTTCACCGAGAAGTGAGCCACCTCTGATTATGGATTTCGGTTCATGCCGGGGTCAAGCTGTGTGTTGTCTCCTTCTTTTTCTTTGCAGCGGATGCGGCGGCTGAGCTTGCCTTGAAGCGGAAGCTGTCGTTTCCGGTCTCCAAGATGTGGCAGCGGTGGGTGAGGCGGTCGAGCAAGCCGGTGGTCATCTTGGCGTCGCCGAAGACCGTGGCCCATTCGCTGAAGCTGAGGTTTGTGGTGATGACCACGCTGGTGCGCTCGTAAAGTTTGCTCAGCAGATGGAACAGCAGCGCCCCGCCTGAGGCGCTGAATGGCAGGTATCCCAGCTCGTCCAGGATCACGAGGTCGAGCTTGGCCGCGCCGTGGGCCAAGCGGTGCAACTGGCCACCACCACCGCCGATGCGCCGACAGAAATCTATGCCATCGCAACCGTTCCGACAGCAGATACGTTCACGGTCGTGGCCCCCACCGGCGCGGGCTCTGGCGTGATCTACAGCCGCACGGTGGTGGGCGGCATTGACGGCTTTATCGCCAGCGATGCAGGCACGCAGGCGCGCAGGCTGGCGGTCGATATTGTCTGGCCGCTTGGGCTTTACCAAGTCAATGGCAGCGGCGATCTGACCGATATTGCCTCACATCTGGTCGTCCAAGCCTGTCAGGTCGATGACAATGGCCTGCCGATCTCTGGCTGGTACAATGTGATCGGGCAGATCGTGACAGATCGCACGGTCACGCCCAAGGCGATGTCTTATGATTGCGCTGTGCCTGCGGCGGCAGGGCGATACCGGGTGCGCGCCTACCGCATCGATGCCAAATCAACAGCCTCCAACGTCGGCCACCAGATGATCTGGTCGGGCCTGCGGTCCTATCTGTCGGAGACGCAGAACTTTGGCCCGGTGACGCTGATCGCGCTGCGGATGCGCGCCACCAACAACCTCTCGGCGCAAGCCAGTCGCCGCATAGGCGTGCTGTGCACCCGCAAAATCCCGGTCTGGAATGGCGTGTCATGGTCAGCGCCGGTCGCCAGCCGCTCCATCGCTTGGGCCATCGCCGATGCCGCGCGCAATGCAGGCTACGGCGCAGGGTTGCCAGATGCCCGGCTCGATCTGGCAGCGTTGCTGGCGCTCGACGCATTGTGGACCGCGCGCGGGGATACGTTCAATGGCCGCTTCGATTCCGCCAGCAACTGGTGGGAGGCGGTCTCGAAGATTGGCCTCGTCGGGCGCGCGCGCCTGTTCATGCAGGGCGGGCGGTTGCGGGTGGTGCGCGACGGCGCGCAAACCCTGCCGGTGGCGCTTTATTCGATGCGCAACATCAAGAAGGGCTCGTTCTCGATCAACTATCTGCTGGCGTCCGAGCAGACTGCCGACGCGCTGGAAGTGTCGTATTTCGACGAGACCAAATGGTCACCGCGCCGGGTGAAGGCGGCAGTTGCGGGCAGCACCTTGTCGCGGCCAGTGAAGATGGAGTTGTTCGGGGCGACCACCCGCGATCAGGTCTACCGCGAGGGCCTCTATCATGCCGCCGCCAACAAATACCGCCGCCGCATGGTGCATTTTACAACCGAGATGGAGGGCTTCATCCCGTCGATCGGCGATCTGATCGCGATCCAACACGACATGCCGGGCTGGGGCGCGCATGCCGAAGTGGTGGCTTGGGATGCCGCGACCAAGCGACTGACGCTGCCACATTGCGATCAACCCGCTGAAGGTCCGCCAGCTCGGCCCCTATTCCGAGGCCACGAAATCTTTCCTGCCGCAGATTATCGCCGGGGATTATCTGGGCGCCTTAACCAATCATACCGCCGATGTGCTGGCCTCGGTCGCGATCGTCACCGGAGTCGAGCAGGATTGGCTGGCCGATCTGGAGGCCGATGTGGCGCTGCAGCTGGTGGCGGCCATGTTCGAGGTCAACATTGATTTTTTCGCCCAACGCCTGTTGCCGCAGCGCGCGGCGATGGGCGCGCGGATGCACAAGCTGCTGCAACACTGGGTTGGTCAGCAGGTGTCGCAAGACTTGTCCGATGGGGCCACAGCCTTGCCAGTGTCGCAGATCTGACACTCGGCCAGATCGCGGCGTTGCAGCGCGGGCACCGTGAGGTCGAGCAAGCCGATGAGCAGCGCCTGATCTGGGCCATGCACGTCGCCGTGAATGCCGGGGCCGATGATCTGAAGCGCATCTTTGCCACGTGCCGCACTGCGCCAGCTTCCGCCACCGATGCCCCGCTGGATGGGGATATTCGCTACCTTTGAAGGAATGATCCGATGACCGACCTGATTGCTGCGATGGAACTGCGGGTCAAGAATGATCAGGCCAAGGCTGCGCTGGCGGCCACCAAGGGCGATCTGAAAGCGGTGGGGACGGCTGCGGCAGAAGCCTCGGTCCAGGGGGCGAAGCTTGGCCCGGCGATTGGGGCTGGGGCGCGCGTGGCCACGCCGCAGGTGCAGGTTCTGAAGCGGGAACTGACAGAGGTGCATTCCGGCTCCATGCTGGCTGGAAACGGCGCGCGGCTGTTTAGCCAACAGCTTTCGCAGGTTGGTCAGCAAACGATGGCGACGGGCCAGTTTGTGCAGGCGCTGGCGATCCAGTTGCCTGACATCGGCATTGCATTCGGTGCGGTCGGGGGAGCGGTGGGCTTGCTGGCAGGCATCGCGCTGCCGCTGCTGATGTCCGCCTTGGGTGGCACTGATGACAAAGCCAAAATCGCTGATGAGACCCTCAAGACGTTGACCGAGTCGCTGAAAACCTTGCGCGCGGTGGGCAACGATCTCGGCGGCTCAGGCGTTTCAAACCAGATTGAGCAATATGGAAAAATGGCGACGGCAGCGCGCGAGGTGCTGGAAGTCCAACAAAAGATCGCCGAAGCCCGCGCGCAAATGGCACTTCTTTCGTCTCAGCACGCCATTGCTGGCCTCTTTGGCGATTTCAAGGATGCACTCACCCTTGGTGACAACGCCGTCGATGCGACGAACAAACTTTATGCCTTGGGAAATATCGCAGCCGCACTGGGGATCGATTTTCAAGAAGTTACCCCCGAAATTGAAGCCGTTGCCGCCGCTCTTTCCGCTGTTGAAGCAGCCAAGGGGCCTCAGGAATCGGCCGATGCGATGGCACGTCTGCGCGACGCCATCCTTGCCGCGACCGATAACGGAAAAGGTCTAAACGAGGAAGCCATTCAGGTTTTGCAAAACCTGACGGATGCAGAACTTGCGGCGCTGGAACTGGCCGGTGTTAATATCGCTGGAACGATTGGTGCTGGGGCGGATGAAGCTGGCAGGTTAGCTGGCAACCTTGACGCTGCGGCAAGATCAGCCGCCCAAATAGCAGCTGCGAAATACATCGCCAGCAACCAGGTGGGCGGCGGCGGATACATGGCGAACCAGTATGCGCAATATGGGCTTGGCCATACCGCGATGGATGCGGCTACAAAGGCTTCCGACGATCTCTATTGGAATCCGTCCATGCATATCACGCCGAAAAGTGCGGGCGGTGCCGGAGGACGTGGTGGCGCTGGCAAGATTGACCCTGACAGCTTCAATGCGCTGACCGACGCCGCAGAAAAAGCGCTCGCCACGCTGGAAGCCAAGATCGCGGCGATACATGAAAAGGTCAACCTTGGGCTGATGAGCATGGCTGAGGGCACCAAAGCCATCGCTTCGGCCAAAGATCAAGCCGCCAACAGCATCGCCGAGCTGATCCCGAAACTGGAAAAAGTCGCGGATGCGGCTGGCCCCAAAGCCGCCAATGCGGTTGCCAAATGGCGGGCCGAGGTCAAGGGGCTGGTTGGCGATCTGAGCGAGGCGAGTGCCGCGCTTGCAGACAAGTTGTCGTCGAACTTCGAGAAGGGCTTTGCGGACTTCCTGTCGGGTGCCAAAAGGGGCAAAGACGCGATGGCCGATTTTAAGAACTTTGTGATCCAGCAGTTGGCTGCGATTGCGGCCCAGAAGTTTACCGCCTCGATCATCACACCTTTCATCGACAGTTTGGTCGGCAGCATCACGGGTGGTTTGTCGGGCGGCACTGGCGTCACGACCAATGCGGTTGGCGGCGTTTACAGTGGGCCCGGCATCTCTGCCTATTCTGGCACTGTGGTACATCACCCGACGTTCTTTCCGTTTGCAAAAGGTGTCGGCCTGATGGGTGAGGCGGGAGCGGAGGCGATCTTGCCACTTAGCCGGGGCGCGGATGGTAAACTTGGGGTGCACGCTTCGGGCGGTGGCAGTGTCGTGGTCAATATCACCACGCCCGCAGGCACCAAGGCCTCGTCAAGCGAGCGCTCTGACGGCAATAGCCGCATCATCGACGTTATGATCGAGACCGTTGAAGGTGCCATCGCCGGGCACATTGCACAAGGGCGTGGTCCGGTGCCGGAGGCGCTTGCCAACACCTATGGCCTTTCGCGGTTGGGGAGTTGATCATGCGCCGTTGGCCCGATGTTCTGCCTCTGCCCTCAATGCCCGGATTTGGGCTGTCGCCGGTTGATCCAGCCTTGCGCACCGACATGGAAATCGGCGCGCAGCGCTCCCGCCGCATCACCTTCGCACGCAACGACGTGGTTGATATGTCGTGGGTCATGGAGGATGCCGAGTTTGCCGCCTTCCGTGCCTGGTGGAATGACGAGGTCTGGAGCATTGCGGGCGACAGCGAAAGCCTTGCGGCCTGGACGTATTTGGGGGCAGCACGCACTATTGGCGGCGCACTTACCCCAGATGGGGAGATAGTTGATCAAGTGATTGAGGATGCTGCAACCTCGCTTCACTACACGCGTCTAAACCTGCCCGACGCTGCTGACAACCAAACGCTGCAACTCCAAGTGTCTCTTCAGGCGGCTGGTCGGCAGTTTGCCCGCCTCGCGTTTTATGACCGTGCTGCCATCCAGCGCTATACCGACATTGATCTGATCAATGGAGTCATGAGTGCGCAGAGCGGTCTGGCCAGCCGGTTGCTCGAAAATCGTGGCAATGGTTGGTGGCGTCTAACCATTGCGGCCGCGGTGGGCAGCGGCGGCAACGTGCCGAACATGCGGGTTTTTTTGATGCCAACCGCTGCGACCACGAATTATGCCGGCGACGGCATATCAGGTCTGGCTATTTCCGAGATCGGCGTCCGCACGGTCACCGGCTTTGACCTGCATCTGCGCACTGGTACAAACGGCAAGGCTTTGGGGGCAGCGGGAAGCACCGCTTGGGTGCAGATGCCGATTGCCGTGGGCGGCGGTTACAAGTTCGTTGAAGCCCGCTTTAAAGCACCGTTCAAAGCCACTGCCGGGGCTGCGCTGAACTGGAATGTGTCGGCCCAGATGGAGGTGCGCAATGCCTGATCCGACGCTCTCTGAGGCGATTCAAGAGGCCTATGCATCGGCCCCGGTTGATCAAGTGATTTATCATACGCTGGAGCTTTGGCATCCGGCCTTCAGTGCGCCGATCCGGGTTGTGCGTGATTTTAACGCACTGGATGCGCGCATCGAGGCAGGGGCGGCGCGAGATCCCTCCGCCATAGTCACCTTCGTCGGTTTTGCGTTTGACATCGTGCCGCCCGATCAGACCAGCACTGGGTTGCCGCAATGCATGATCGAGATGGACAATGTTGATCGCGAGATATTGGCGCAGGTCGATGCGGCAGTTGTCACGTCTTTGCCAATCACAGTAATTTATCGGGCTTACCTGTCGGATGCCGTGAGTGTTGGGCCAGAGAACATTCCGCCGATGGAACTGACGCTGCTCTCGATCTCGGCGACACCTTTGCGACTGAAAGCAACGGCGGGCTTCCCGGATCTGGTCAACCTGCGGTTCCCGAAGCTCGACTATGATCTGGAAACCTTTCCGGGGTTGCAGCCATGAGCGCCGCGCATTGGGCATCAGCTTACATCGGGACGGAATGGGCACGAGGTGCCAACTGCTGGCATTTTTGCGCGCGGGTTTGGGCTGAGCATTTTGGCATCACCGTGCCGCTGATCGAGATCGACGGGGCTGACCCACGGGCTGCGCGGCACGCGCTGGACCACTCCGGCGAGCGGCAGGGCTGGGCTGCAATGTCAGACCCGGCCGAGAGGGACGGCGTGATGATGGCGCAGGGCGCGCGACCCTGTCACGTCGGGATCTGGCTGAACTTGGGCGGTGTTTTGCACTGCATCGAGGGCGCGGGCGCGATCTACACCCCGGTCGAGCGTTTGGCCGATCTGGGTTACCGCGTTGTCGGCTCCTATCGAAGGGTGACGGCATGAAAGCGCAGTGCCTGACCGTCTACAATCCTTTGGACCCTTTGGGCAGCCGAGTTGTGCAAGAGGTTCGCCGCCCCATGCGCGTACGCCGGTTGGCCCCTCCCGGCTCGGCTCCCTGCATAGCCATTCTGAACGGTCGCCCGATTCTGCGCTCTGAATGGCGTCGTCGTCTGGGTCCCGATGATCAGCTGGTGTTTTGCATCCTGCCGCGCGGTGGCGGCGGGCAAGGCGGCAGCAATCCCTTGCGTATGTTGCTCAGCATCGCTCTGACCATTTTTGCACCGCAGTTCGGGGCGATGCTTCTGGGAGAATCGCTGGCGGGGACGGCGATTTTCGGCAGCTTCACCTGGGGCAATGCCGTGGGCTTGGGAGCCATGCTGATCGGGCAGGCCGCGATCAACGCGCTATTGCCACTGCCCAAGCCTGCCCAGACACCGCAGTTGCCCTCAGCCTCTCCCACCTATGCGTTGGGCGCGCAGGGCAATAGCGCGCGCATTGAGCAGGCGATCCCGGTGCAATATGGTCGCCTACTGGCTTGGCCGGATTTCGCGGCACAGCCCTACGCGGAATATGCGAGCAACGAGCAGTATCTCTATCAGTTGCTTTGCCTTGGCTGCGGTGAGTTTGACATCGAACAGATCCGTATCGAGGATACGCCAATCAGCCAGTTCTCAGAAATCACCTATGAGGTGGTGCAGCCCGGCGGTCAGGTCACGCTGTTTCCAACCAATGTCATCACGTCAGTAGAGGTATCCGGGCAGGAACTTGTCGGGCGAAAATCCGCGACTTACACCCGCTCAGGGACCGTTATCACCGTCACCCAGACCGCGCACGGGCGCGTGGTGGGGCAGGCGGTGCAGCTCTACATTGTCACCGGCGGGGCTCCAACGGCGGTCTATGCTATCGCCACCGTGCCAAGTGCCGATACGTTCACCATCGTTGCCGCCACCGGATCGGGATCGGGTGACGCCTATGTGCGCAGTGTTGTCGGCGGTATTGATGGGTTTTTGGCCTGCGACGCGGGGGCAGTGGCGCAAAAGCTCGCGATTGATATCGTCTACCCGCGTGGGCTGTTTCGCGATGGTGGCAGCAGTGGGCTGCTGGATTTGGCGTCGCAATTCATCATCGAGGCGCGCAGAGTCGATGACAACGGCCTGCCAGTCGATATCTGGCGGCAGTTGACCTCACAGGTGGTGACTGACCGCAGTGTGACGCCGCAGGCGAGGACATTCGTCTGTGACGTGCCCGCAGCTCCCGGTCGCTACCGTGTGCGCGCTTACCGGGTCGATGAGCAGACAACAGCGCTGACATGGGGCGACCAGATGATTTGGGCGGGCCTGCGCGCCTATCTGTCAGAGGTGCAGGATTTTGGCCCCGTCACGTTGATTGCAATGCGGATGAAGGCCACCAACAACCTCTCGGCGCAAGCCAGCCGCCGCGTTGGCGTGCTTTGCACCCGCAAAGTGCCGGTCTGGAACGGCGTGGCATGGTCGGCACCTGTCGTCAGCCGCTCTATCGCTTGGGCGATTGCCGACGCAGCACGCAATCCCGATTATGGCGCATCTCTGCCCGACAGCCGCTTAGACTTGCCTGCGCTTCTCGCGTTCGACGCGATCTGGACAGCGCGCGGCGATACCTTCAACGGTCGCTTTGATTCCGCTACCAGCTGGTGGGAGGCGATCTCGAAAATCGCACTGGTCGGCCGGGCGCGCCTCTTCATGCAGGGCGGCCGCTTGCGCGTGGTGCGTGATGGCCCGCAGACCTTGCCCGTGGCGCTCTATTCGATGCGCAATATCATGAAGGGCTCGTTCTTGATCGACTATCTGCTGGCGTCGGAACAAACCGCTGATGCGCTGGATATGTCCTATTTTGACGAAACCAAATGGTCGCCGCGCCGGGTAACCGCAGCACTTGCGGGCAGCACATTGGCGCGCCCGGTGAAGATGGAGTTGTTCGGAGCAACCACCCGAGCGCAGGTCTACCGCGAGGGCCTCTATCACGCCGCCGCCAACAAATATCGCCGCCGCCTCGTGCATTTTGCGACTGAGATGGAGGGTTTTATCCCGTCGATTGGCGATTTGATCGCTATTCAGCATGACATGCCGGGTTGGGGTGCACATGCCGAGGTCGTGGCATGGGATGCTGCCACCAAACGCCTGACCCTGACCGAGCCGATGACGTTTGAGACCGGCAGCTATTATATCGGCCTGCGTGCAGCCGGTGGCAGCGTCAGCGGGCCGTGGTTGGTGACGGCAGGACCCTCGCCTGAGATCGTGGTCTTGGTCGACACCCCCGATATGACGCCTTACACCGGCTCTGACCGCGAGCGCACCCATGTGGTGTTCGGCAAGGCTGCAACTTGGCGCACGTTGGCAAAAGTCACCGCGATCAAACCGCGCGGGCTTTACGAGGTCGGCATTGAGGCAGTCACCGAAGATCCCTCCGTGCATACCGCCGATAATGGCGTCACCGCAGCCCCGATCAGGACCAGCAATCTGCCCCGCCTGATCACTATCCCACTCGTCAGTGGTCTGATGGCGCGTCGTATTCCCGGCGATAATGGCCGCGCCGTGCTGGCGTGGCGGCCAGCATCAGGTGCCGAAACTTATCAGATCGAAATGGCCTCGGGCATTGATCCAAGCGGCCCCACTGTCAGCTGGACCCGGACCGCCGATACGTCTGCCGCCAACCACGTCATCACGCTGCTGTTTGCGGCGCAAACCCTGATCCGGGTGCGCGGGGTCGGCTTGACGGCAGGACCGTGGATCGCAGCGGCCTTGGGCACCCTGATCCCGAACATGTGGAACACCGATGCGACGCCGATGTGGACGGCGGACGCGAACCCGATGTGGAGCAGCTAATGACCGCACTACCCGCCTCTTCAGAATTCATCGCCTCCGGCGTCACCGAAGGCCAGTTCAAAACGGCCCTCACGGCCCTGCGCGATTTCCTCTCAGGCTTGCTCGGAGCAGATGGTTTGTCCGCCACGGCGCTGGCTACAATAGGCGCGCTCGGCTCGGGCTATGTCGCCAAAACCACCGCTTATACGGTCGTTGCAGGCGATAAGGGCAAGGTCATTGATGCCAACGGCACTTGGACGCTGAGCCTGCCCGCCGCCGCCACGGCAGGAGCCGGGTTCTCACTCGCAGTGCGCAACGGCGCTGCCGGGATCATCACCATCGATCCGAATGCGGCCGAGTTGGTCAATGGCGCTACCACAGCGCTCGTGGCCCCCGGACAAACCATTCTGCTCGCCTGCACCGGGGCTGCGTGGATTTCGCTCGGGGCCGTGGGCAATGATGCGGGGGCATTTCTGGCAATTACCGGCACCGCGCTGCAAGCAAGCCTGGTCGACAGCACAGTCGGGGTATTGCTGAAGGTCGGCGCGTTCGGTTGGGGTGGCAACAACCTTGGCGTCACCACGCTGAGCGATCTCAATGCTAATCGGGTGGCAGGGTTTCAGGCGTGGTCATCACTGGTCACCGGCGCGCCGGAGACGGCAGGGGTTTTGCTGCATATCCCGCGCTTGGCAGGGGTGACGGTTGCAGGTGCACAGCAGCAAATCGCCTTCGGAGCAACGGGTGCGACCTACTACCGATTCAGCTCCGCAGCGGGGGGCTGGAATCCGTGGGTGACGATCATGCAGGCCACGGCGGCGGGGGTATTGTCGCTGGCGGGCAATGCCATCGGCGGGCAATCTCTGACCATTGCCAACAACGCGGTCGGCATCATCAGTGTGCCGCGCATCGGCGGCTTTGCCGCCATCACCTGTTCGGGCAACTCGGCCAGTCCGCTGCCCGATTATAGCGGACAGGTCTACTTTGACGCAGGCACAACGCTTCAGATCATCAAAAACACTGGGTTTACCGGGCTTTCGGCCAGCCTGAACGTCTCGACGTCGGATGTCACCGGCACCACAGGCACAGCCGGATTTGTCACCGTTGCGGTGCAAAGCTCAGTGCTCAAAATCGAAAACCGCCTCGGGGCCACCCGCGATTTTCAAGTCACATTCAGCTAGGGACAGATCATGATCACGCAACAGACGGAAGATGGCATGTGGCTTGTGACCGAAGAGGAGGCTGACCCCTCACCGGGCCGGGTGCATCGCATTGCCCTGCCGCAGGGTGACAACTCCAGTGCGGCGGCGATTGCCTTGGTACACAGCCAATATCTGCCCGAACCCGAGATACCTGCCGAAGATCTGGCTGCAGCCGAACTCGCCACGCGACGGGCGGGCATGGTGTGCAGCCCCTTGCAAGGTCGCCTCACCGCAGGCCCGGAAATCTGCGCAGCACTCGATGCCACAGCCGTCGATCCGTCGACGCCTTGGGCAATGCGCGAGGCGATCCAGAACGCCAGAGAATGGCGGCGGACCTCGCAGACGATTGATGAGCTGGCTTGGGTTCTGGGCTTCTCGCCCGAGCAGATGGACAGCCTGTTTGAGGCGGCGATGGCCGTGGCTGTCTAACCAAACGGGTCTCCTTTTAAGGAGGCCGGGGGGTGCGTCAACACCCTCCAGCACGGGGAACATCCGCCAAGACAGCCCCCGCCGACCAGATCAAAATTATGGCCGCTCCACCCCTCGAGAGGCGCGGCGAACTTGGGTCGATTCTACATGCCGGATCAAGAGATTCGTTGCTGCGCCTGTGCGCGGTTGCTATTTAAAATGCAGGCAGGGGCGCTGGTTGGTGCCCTTTCCGTGAAATGCCCGCGCTGTCGGGCGTTCAATCACTTGAGGCCATCGAGCCCGAACCCAGAGCGCCTATCCGCGCCAGACCCGTTCGGAGCCAAAACGTGAAACCACAAACCCTCTCGCCGATCATGCCCGTCCGCCCGGTTGCCCCGTGGCTGGGCGGCAAGCGCAACCTTGCTAAACGCATCTGCGCACTGATCGACAACGACACCCAGCACCGCACCTATGCCGAGCCTTTTGTCGGCATGGGCGGGATTTTCCTACGGCGGACACGATGTCCGTCTGCTGAGTTCATCAATGATCGCGGCCGCGACGTCTACAACCTGTTCCGGGTGCTGCAGGAGCATTACGTCGCCTTCCTTGACATGCTGCGATTCCAGATCACCACGCAGGCAAACTTCAACCGGCTGGTCGATGTGGACCCTGAGACTCTGACCGATTTGCAGCGTGCGGCGCGCTTCCTTTACCTGCAGAAGCTGGCCTTTGGCGGCAAGGTTTCTGGCAAGAACTTTGGACTATCTACTGATCGGCCGGGGCGGTTCAATCTGACCACGCTGGAGACTGATTTGGAAGCGCTTCACAGCCGACTTTCGGGGGTGACGGTGACGTGCATGGACTTCGCCGATTTCATCCGCCGCGTGGATCGGCCGGAGACGTTGTTCTACCTCGATCCGCCCTATTGGGGCTGCGAGGGCGACTATGGCAAGGCGCTGTTCAGTCGCGAACGGTTCGAAGAACTTGCCACGGTTTTGGAGGCTTTAAAGGGGCGTTTCATACTGTCTTTAAACGACGTTGAAGGTGTGCGCGAAACCTTTAAAGCCTTCCGATTCCGTGAGGTGAAAACCACCTACACGATCGCGGCAAAAGGGGCGGCACCGGAGCGGGCGGAGGTGCTGATATCGAACTGTGACCTAGGCGGCGTTTGACGCTAGAACGCTCTGCAGGCGGGACTTGACGGTCCCGTTAGCGCGCTTCAAAATCGCGTTGCTGCAGGTTATGCTGTCAAACGCTGCAGCTTTTGCTGTCACGCCACACACAAACTTTTGTCCACAGAAGATTTCCCCACAATTTGCTTTACAGGCTTCCCCCATAGCCACACTATATCTAGTAAGGGCAATGCCGGGTTACGCTGTTGGTTGCCGGGCGCCCAGCCCATAGGGGACGGTATCGTCTCTGGGGCTTTATAGTGAGGCCTGACCATGTCATTTTCCGAAGATTACCTGCTGAGTGACGATCTTCATCCGATCGACATCGTGGAAAATCTGGCCGCCCACCATGATTGGGAGTTTGATCGCGTCACTGATGATCAGATCGCGATGGCGGTCGAGGGCCAGTGGCGTACCTATGCGCTGACCCTCGCGTGGTCGGCGCAGGACGAAACCCTGCGGCTGATATGCACCTTTGAGATGGAGCCGCCAATCGATAAAATGGCAGCCCTCTACGACGTGCTGAACCGCTGCAATGATATGGTCTGGACCGGGGCTTTCACCTATTGGGCCGAACAAAAGCTGATGGTTTTCCGCTATGGCCTCTGCCTTGCCGGCGGGCAAATGGTGGCCCCCGAGCAGATTGATCGGCTGATTTCCGGCGCCATCACCGCGTCTGAGCGGTTTTATCCGGCGTTTCAGCTGGTATCCTGGGCCGACAAATCTCCCGCCGATGCGATGAAAGTCGCGATTGCCGAGGCTTACGGGCGGGCGTGATCTGTCTGCGATTCCTGTGGCCCAAATCTTAGTCGCAATTTAGCGCGATTTTTGATTCAATGTCATGGCAAACCACACTAACCTCTCCGCAAAAGGGGAGTTTTTGATGGTGCTGGATGTGGTGGCCCGCGATGGGCTGGTTCTGCTGGGGTGTGGCAAGATGGGCACGGCGCTGCTGACCGGATGGTTGGCGGCGGGGGTACCTGCAACCAGCGTTTGGGTGATCGAGCCGCACCCCACCGATTGGCTGAAGGCTACGGGTGTGCATCTGAACCAAGGCATGCCGCCAGCCCCCACCGTCGCCCTGCTGGCGGTCAAGCCGCAGATGATGGGCGCAGCCTTGCCCGCGCTGCAAGCCTTGGGCAATGGGACGACGCTGTTCGTGTCGATCGCCGCTGGCACCTCAATCGCGACCTTTGAGGCGGCTTTAGGCGACCGCACCCCGATCGTGCGCACCATGCCGAACACTCCCGCGATGGTCGGGCGCGGCATTACTGGCATCTGCGGCAATACCCATGCCGGGGCTGATGGCCTTGCGCTTGCGCATCAGTTGATGCTGGCCGTCGGCGAAGTGGTGGAACTCGACGGCGAGCATCAGATTGACGCTGTAACCGGGGTGTCCGGCTCGGGCCCGGCCTATGTGTTCCATCTGATCGAGGCACTGGCAGCCGCGGGTGAGGTCGAGGGCTTGTCGCCAGACATCGCGATGAGACTGGCCCGCGCCACCGTTTGTGGCGCAGGTGAACTCGCCTATCAATCCAATGAGCCCGCCTGCCAGTTGCGCATCAACGTCACCTCTCCGGGCGGCACCACGGCGGCGGCTTTGGCGGTGCTGATGGACCCGGATACAGGCTTTCCCCCCCTGCTACAACGCGCCGTCAAAGCCGCCGCCGACCGGGGCAGGGAGCTTGGCAAATGACGGATGCCCCCCAACAAAC
This sequence comes from Cypionkella sp. TWP1-2-1b2, assembly GCF_049896245.1. Lineage (NCBI taxonomy): Bacteria > Pseudomonadati > Pseudomonadota > Alphaproteobacteria > Rhodobacterales > Paracoccaceae > Cypionkella > Cypionkella sp. TWP1-2-1b2. The sequence goes on from NZ_JAFCTX010000007.1 coordinate 85,157, forward strand.
TACCTTAGCCCAGATCAGCTATGCCGACTTCGAGAAGGTCGAGATCCGCGTCGGCCGCATCACCCGCGCCGAAGCCTACCCCGAGGCCCGCAAGCCGGCCTACAAGCTTTGGCTCGATTTTGGCCCCGAAATTGGTGAGAAACGCTCCTCGGCCCAGATCACCAAACATTATACACCAGAGGCGCTTGTCGGCAGGCAAGTGCTGGCGATGGTCAATTTTCCCGCACGTCAGATCGGCAAAATGATCTCGGAAGTGCTGGTACTTGGCGTGCCCGATGCGACGGGTGAGGTCGTGCTGATTGGCCCCGGCCACGACGTGCCTTTGGGCGGGAAGCTGTTTTGATGAAACTGCTGATCACCCGCCCTTTGCCCGCCCCCGTGCTGGCCGCCGCCCACGCCCGTTTTGAGGTGACGGCGCGGGCAAGCACCCTGCCGCTTGATGCTGCCGAACTGCGCGCCGCCCTCACCGATTACGACGTGGTGCTGCCCACCTTGGGTGATCTGTTCAAAGCCGAGGTCTTCGCCGACGTGCCCGACCCAAGGGCGAAATTGCTCGCCAATTTCGGCGTCGGCTTCAACCACATCGACACCAATGCCGCCGCTGCACTTGGCATCGCCGTCACCAACACCCCCGGCGCGGTCACCGATGCCACCGCCGATGTGGCCCTGACCCTGCTGCTGATGACCGCACGGCGGGCGGGTGAAGGCGAGCGCATCTTGCGCGCAGGCCAGTGGCAGGGCTGGCATCCAACGCAACTTCTGGGCGCGCCTGTGTCGGGCAAAACCGTCGGCATCATTGGCATGGGCCGCATTGGCCGCGCCATAGCGCAGCGCTGCCATCATGGCTTCAATATGCGGGTGATCTACCACAACCGATCTGCCACAGATGCAGGCGTCCCCGCGCAGCAGGTTTCGCTGGCGCAAGTCCTGCAAGCCGATTTCGTGGTCATCGCCGTACCCGGCGGCCCCGCCACCCGCCATCTGATCAAAGCCGAAGCGTTGGCCCGAATGGGCCCGCATAGCATCCTGATCAATATCGCGCGCGGTGATGTGGTGGATGAAGCCGCCCTCACCATCGCCCTGCAAATCGGCCAAATCGCAGGAGCGGGTCTTGATGTCTATGAGCATGAGCCACAAATCACTCCCGCCTTACTCGGTTTGGAAAACGTCACCCTGCTGCCCCACCTTGGCACCGCCGTTCTGGAAACCCGTACTGCGATGGGCATGATGGCCGTCGCCAATCTGATCGCGTATCTTGACGGGCAACCCCTGCCCAACCGAGTCTAGCGCCATGCTCATCCTCTCTGCTCAAATATCCCCGCCGGAGGCTCTGCGGCTAATCTCAGAAGCCTCCGGCGGGAGTATTTTTCAAAAGAGCAAATCCAAGCGCCAAAGCCGGGGGAGCGGGCTCGATGCCCGCGAAAACGGCCCCACTGAGCAGGTCACGCCATGATCATCTCGCACGGGCGGCGCTTTATCTTCGTGCATATCCCCAAAACCGGCGGCACAGCGCTGAGCCTTGCGCTGGAAGATCGCGCGATGAAGGATGATATCCTGATCGGCGATACCCCCAAGGCGCGGGCGCGCAAAGCCCGGCTGAAAGGCGTGAAATCAGCGGGACGGCTGTGGAAACATTCGACGCTGTCCGATATCGCTGGCCTCGCCACGGATGATGAGATTGCCGATTTCTTCACCCTGACCTTGGTGCGCAACCCGTGGGATCGCGCGGTCAGCTATTATTACTGGCTGCGCGGGCAAAACTTTGCCCATCCCGCAGTGGGTCTGGCAAAGTCGCATGATTTCAGTGGCTTCCTCAACCATGCCCAGACCCGCACTGCTTTCAGCCTCTGGCCCTATACCGCCTATATGCGCGACCGTCTGGGGTTTGAACGCGCCAGCCTTTACGCGCGGCTGGAGCATCTCGACACCGATCTGGCGCGGTTTGAGGCGCATGTCGGCTTTCGCCTGACGCCCTTGCCGCAAGCCAACGCATCGGACCGCGCCCGCGACTGGCGCGGGTTTTATTCGGATGCTGACGCTGATCTGATCTCGCACATCAGCGCCGAGGATATCATACGCTTCGGCTATCGCTTCGATCCCGACTAAGCCGCCTTTTGTGCGCCAAACCGCCCGTAAAAGCGCTCATCCTTGGCTGCCATCTCGCGCAGCAGGGCAGGGGCCTCGAACCTTGGCCCGAACTCCGCCACCAACCGCTCGCAAATCTCCACCGCGCGCGCAGCCCCGATGATATCGAGCCACGAGAACGGCCCGCCCGACCATGGTGCGAAGCCCCAGCCAAGGATCGCGCCCACATCGCCCTCGCGGATGTCGGTCAATACGCCTTCTTCAAGCGCCCGCACCGCCTCCAGCACCTGCGCCATCAGCAAGCGGTGCTGCACCGTGGTCAGTTCCGGGTCGGCTTTATGCGGATATTCTGCCGCCAGCCCGTCCCACAGCCCCTCACGTTTGCCTGCCGCATCATAGGCATAGAAGCCCTCATTGGCCTTCTTACCCATCCGGCCCTGATCGGCCATCCAGAACAGCACCGCATCCACCGCGCCATCCGGGTAAGCATCGCCCATCGCGGCGCGGGTGGCCTTGGCGATCTTCACGCCCAGATCAATCGAGGTTTCATCAACCAGTTGCAGCGGCCCTAAGGGCATGCCGACCAGCTTAGCCGCATTCTCGATCAGCGCCGGTTCCACACCTTCCGCCACCATCCGAATACCCTCGTTGATGTAGGGAATGATGCAGCGGTTGGCGTAGAAGAACCGCGCGTCATTTACCACAATCGGCGTCTTGCGAATGGCGCGCACAAAATCCAATGCTTTGGCGACCGCGCGATCCCCGGTTTGTTTACCCCTGATGATCTCGACCAGGTTCATTTTATCGACGGGGCTGAAGAAGTGGATGCCGATGAACTGATCGGGCCGCGCACTCGCCTTCGCCAGCGCCGAGATCGGCAGAGTGGAGGTGTTGGAGGCATAAATACATTCCGCCCCCACCGCAGCCTCGACGCGTGCCGTCACCTCGGCCTTCACCTTCGGGTCTTCAAACACCGCCTCAACCACCAGATCGCAACCCTTCAGCACCGCATAATCGGTGGTCGCCGTAATCCGCCCCAGCACTTCGGCCTTCTTCTCCACCGTCACTTTGCGGCGCTGAATCCCTTTGTCCAAAAGATCCGCCGAATGGGCTTTGCCGCGATCCGCGCTCTCCTGAGCCGCATCAATCAGCACCACCTCAATCCCCGCCAAAGCCGCGACATAGGCGATCCCGGCCCCCATCATGCCTGCGCCGATTACGCCGAGTTTCTTCACCGACTGATCGGCCACCGAGGGCCTATTCGCGCCCTTCTCCAAAGCCTCTTTGTTGATGAACAGGCTGCGGATCATCGCCGAGGACGACGGGTTCAGCAAAACCGAGGTGAACTGCCGCGCCTCAATCCGCAAAGCCACGTCAAACGGTACCAAAGCGCCCTCATAGACCGCACTTAGCAAGGCTTTAGCCGCAGGATACACCCCCATCGTCTTGCCCAGAACCATGGCACTTGCGCCAACGAAGGTCATGAACCCGGCAGGCTGATACGGCGCGCCGCCGGGCATTTTATAACCCTTATCGTCCCACGGCTTGACGAGTGTATCGTTCCCCATTGGCATCGTTACCGGGTTGGACTCGGGATTCTTGGGGTCTGTCAGTTGGCGCGGATAGACCTCGATTTTCTCGTTCGGAATGACTCCAGCCGTGGCGAGAACCCACTGCTTGGCTCGAAATAGAAGGTTTTCGGGGGACACCACTTCATCAATCAACCCAGCCGTCTTCGCGGCCTTCGGGTCCGACAGTTTCCCCTCCAGCAGGAACGGCGCCGCCATCATCGCGCCCAGCTTGCGCACCAGCCGGGTGGTGCCACCGGCCCCCGGAAAAATCCCCACCATGATCTCGGGCAACCCGATCTTCGCCCTCGGATTATCCGCCGCAATGATGCGGTGACACGACAGCGGTAGCTCTAACCCGATGCCCAACGCCGTTCCCGGCAAAGCCGCCACAATCGGCTTGCCGCCCTTTTTGGTCTTCGGGTCCATCCCGGCCAGTTCGATCTTGCGCAAAACCTTATGCATCGTCATCACGCCGTCGAAAATCGCCGCAGCCCCCCCGGCCCGCATTTCGGCAATCACGTTCAGATCCATCCCCCCGGCAAAATCTTTCTTGCCAGAGGTGATGATGATCCCTTTCACGCCCGGATCGGCCAAAGCCTGATCCACCAACCCACTCAGCAGCCCAAAAGCCGCCGTTGACATCACATTCATCGACTTGGCCACCACATCCCAAGTGATCGTGGCCACGCCATCGGCATCAACGGCCATGGTGAAATCAGTCATTTGCGCTCTCCTGCACTGCGGGGTCGGCCATCGGCATAGGTATAGCGCCGGGCCGCGCCGTCTTTATGGGTGATCAGATCGTGATCGGGATAGTGAATGATATCGCGGGGCAGGCGGGTGCCAATGGTTAGATAGACCACGTCCGCCTCGCTGCGGTTGTGCAACTGATGGCCCGTGGGCTGGCCCGCAGGCCAGCACACCATATCGCCGGGGTTCAGCGGCGTTTCGCTGTCTTCAATCAGAGTCGGATGGCCAGACAGCACCAGCACCAACTCATCCTCGGCCTCATGCCCATGCCGGAAGCTAGAGCGCGCGCCGGGTGGCAAGCGTTCCAAATGTACGCCGAACTGCGACAGCCCGCCCGCATCGCCCAAGATCGCGTGCCAGTAATCGCCGAGATCGCCGCCGAGCACGGGATGCTGAGAACCCTGCTCCAACACCCAAACCCGCTCTGCCGCGCGCAGCACATTTGGGCGCACGGACCCATCATAATCCTGCCCCCAAACCGCAGGCAATCCCAGCAACTCCGCAGGTAAATCGCCGCCACGCAACTCGGCTCCATCGGCGTCCAACACCTGCCAACGGGTCGCCGAATTCACCTGTTTGCGCCCCGACTCCGGGTAGGAACACACATCCCCCAGCACACGCGTCCCCACGATCAGATAGCGCAGGGCTGCGTCCGAGCGGTTACCAACCCGGTGCCCATTCCGCGCGCCATGCCGCCAGCACACAGCATCACCGGGGTGTAAATCCTGCATCCCAGCCTCATCATGCAAGCAGCCAAGCCCTTCCAGCACAAACAGAAACTCATCTTCAGCCGAGTGCCAATGCCGATCCGAAGACCACGCCCCCGGTGCCAAAGTCTCAACATAAGCGCCAAAGTGCGTCAGCCCACCCGCCACTGAAAGCCGCAAAGTACTGACCCCTTCGCGGTTATCAACTGGCGCAAGTCTTGCATCAACGATCATCGCGGTCCCTCCCAAGGGCTGCCATCTTTATAGGCATAGCTGGCCTGCCCAGCCTCCACCGTCAGCACCAGATCAACATCGGAATAGGTCGCCACCTCGCGCTTGGATTTCGAGCCTACCACCAGAAACTGCGCCACCGCACCCGAGCGGTTGAGGAAGTGATGCCCGTCCGGCACATTCGCTGGAAACGCCACGCAATCGCCCGCAACCATCAGCGTCTCGCCCGCATCTTGCACCAGCACGCACTCTCCTTGCGTCACCATGACGAACTCGTCTTCAACCAGATGCCAATGCCGCAATGACGACAAAGCCCCCGGCTGCAAAATCACCAGATTGACGCCAAACTGCGTTAACCCGCCTGCATCGCCCAGACGCAGACTGCTGCGCCCCGCCATCATCTCGGCATAGGGCGAAGGATAGATCGAGCCGGTTTTCACCGGCACTTTTGTCAGATCAAGCTTTGGCATCGCCCTCACCTTTCACGGTGGAATCAGACTTCTCTGCCTTGGTCTCAGTCCGCCCCAGCGTCCAGTTGACATCGCCGCCGACGCTTTCAACTTCATAAATCCGCCAGCCATCGGGCTGCTCCGACAGCCAGAACGCGACCTCAAACGGATCGACAATGCGCTGCGCGCGCGCCATGATATGAGACAGAACGCGCACCTTGACATGTTGTGGATCGAGTGTGGTGATATCAACAATTTGGCGAAAAATATCCGTCACGCCGTGCCCGTGCAGGTTGCGGCGGAAAAGTTCGAAATCGACCCGCAATGCCGCCTCGGTTTCGATCACATACGACAAATCAAAGCGTGGTTTCATATTGACGGGCAAGTCAAACAGGCGGCTGTAAATGCTGAAATCGCCGCCGATCAACGCCTGCGTCAAAAGATCTCCTATGGCGGCAAAAGCAAGTTCAGGCATGATCAGAGCCTCTCGATGATAGTGGCCGCCCCCATACCCGAGGCAATGCACAGCGTGGCCAAACCAACAGTCTTGCCGCTGCGCTCTAACTCATCCAGCAAAGTGCCGATGATGATCGCGCCCGTCGCCCCCAAAGGATGCCCCAAAGCAATCGAGCCGCCATTGACGTTGACCAAGCTGGGGTCGACATCAAACGCCTGCTGGAACCGCAGCACCACCGCCGCGAAAGCCTCATTGACCTCAAACAGATCAATGTCGCCAATCGCCATCCCGGCATCGCGCAGGATCTTTTCCGTCACAGGCACCGGCCCGGTCAGCATGATCGTAGGGTCAGTGCCGATCTTCGCCGTCGCCCGAATACGCGCCCGAGGCTTTAGCCCATATGCATGGCCAAATTCGGCATTTCCAATCAGCAAGGCCGCAGCCCCATCAACGATACCGCTGGAATTGCCTGCATGGTGGATATGGTTGATCCGCTCCAGATGCGGATATTTCATCAGCGCAATCTTATCAAAGCCGGGCATCGTCTCGCCGATATCCTTGAACGCCGGTTTCAACGCGCCGAGGGTCGCCATATCGGTGCCCGGACGCATGTATTCGTCACGGTCCAGGATGGTCAACCCATTCTGGTCCTTAATCGCAATCACCGAGCGGCCAAACCGATCCTCGGCCCAAGCCATCGCTGCCCGGCTCTGCGATTCCACTGCCAAAGCATCGGCCATCTCGCGCGTAAAACCGTATTCGGTCGCGATAATATCCGCCGAAATCCCCTGTGGCACGAAATAGGTCTTCATTGCCAAAGACGGGTCCACCGCAATCGCCGCCCCATCCGAGCCCATTGCAACCCGGCCCATCATCTCAACCCCGCCCGCGATATAGGCCGCCCCTGCGCCTGCCTTCACCTGATTGGCGGCCAAATTCACCGCCTCCATGCCGCTGGCACAAAAACGATTGATCGCAAGGCCGGGGATCGACTGATCCAACCCCGAAGCCAGCACCGCCGAGCGTGCCAAACAGCCGCCCTGCTCGCCCACCTGCGTGACATTGCCCCAGATCACATCCTCTACTGCATGGCCCACAAGCCCGTTGCGCTCGCGGATCGCATCCAGAATTTTCGCCGACAGCGCCACCGAGGTCAGCTCGTGTAACGCCCCATCCGGGCGGCCCTTGCCACGCGGGCTGCGCACGGCGTCATAGATAAAAGCGTCGGTCATGATGTACTCCTTATACCCGGTCAGACGGTTTGCCGGGCATCAGATCATAGGGATGTTTCCAGCCCGGCACCGCCGCAATGCGGTTCAGCCAAGCGTCGATATGGGGCCAATCCGCACGGTCAAACCCAAACGGCTCGGGGTAATACAAATAGCCTGCGCACGATAAATCCGCGATGGTCATCGCTTCACCAGCCACCCATTTGCGGCCCTCAAGATGGGTGTTCAGCACGGTGTAAGCCGTCTTCAAACGGCTGTGCAGAAAAGGGATGACCCCGGCAGGGCGCTTTTCTTCCGGCACGAAATTTGCCAAAAACCGTGCGGTGCCGATCTGCGTCGACAGCTTGTGATTGTCCCAAAACAGCCAGCGCAACACCTCGCGCCGCTCCGCCGCAGATTTGCCCCCCAGCTTGCCGGTTTTGCTACTGATATAATCCAGGATCACCCCCGATTGCGTCAGCGTGGTCTCGCCATCGACCAAAACCGGGACTTCGCCCATCGCATTAAGCGCGCGAAATTCCGGGGTACGGGTGGCACCGTTGAAGAAATCAACAAACACCGGCTCCCATTCGATATCGGCGAAGGTCAGCGCCAGCGCCACCTTATAGGCATTGCCGGATTCGCCAAAGCAGTAGAGTTTTGCGGTCATCGTGGTCCCTTTCCGGGAAGGGCGGAGTGGGAGTTTCACACCCCCACACCCCCGTGGAATATTTAGGCCAATGTGAAAGCGATCAGGTCTTGCGCGCGTCTACCTCTGAATTGAACAGCCGCAGCCGGTGGGTCAGATTGACGTGGTTGATCACCGATGAGTAATTCTCAAACAGAAACGACAGAGCCTCGCCCTCATCCAGCCCCGCCTCTTTGGCGAAGCTCTTCAGGCGGCGGTAGCCGTCCTCGGTCATGGCAACCGGAAAGCGGCGGGTGAGGCGGAAGCGTTTCGGCATGGGCTAACTCCGGTGACCTTTGCGCAAGCTTAGAACGCCTCAGCCGCCAGCGCCATCACCGGATCGGCCCCGGTGCTAATCCGCGCCAGATGCAGCGCCGTCGCGGGCAGTTGCCGCTGCATGTAATAGCGCCCGGTGGCCAGTTTGGCGTTCAGGAAATCGGCATCGCCGCCGGCATCCAGCCCCGCAAAGGCTGCCTTCGCCATCTTCGCCCACATCAGCCCCAGACAGGTATGCCCCGTCATGGTCATGAAATCATAAGATCCCGCCAGCGCCGCATTGGGGTTCTTCATCGCGGTATTCATGAAGAACATCGCCGCCGCCTGCACATCTTTTGACGCCGCTTTCAGCGGGTCCAGATAGGGCACCATGCGCGCATCGCCTTCATTTTCCTTGATGAAGCCTTTGATCAAAGCAAAAAATGCCATCACATGCTTGCCGCCATCGGTGGCCAACTTCCGCCCCACCAGATCCAAAGCCTGCACGCCATTGGCACCCTCATAAATCTGCGCGATCCTTGCATCGCGGACAAATTGCGACATGCCAGAATCTTCAATATAACCGTGGCCGCCCCAAACCTGCTGCGCCTGCACCGCCATCTCAAAGCCGCGGTCGGTCTGGAAGCCCTTCAGGACCGGGATCAGCAGCGACACCAAGCCTTCGGCGTCTGCATCTCCTGACCGCACCGACTGGTCGATCATCAAGGCCGCCCAATAGGTAAACGCCCGCGCACCTTCGACAAAGCTTTTCTGATCCATCAGGCTGCGGCGAATATCGGGATGCACGATCAGCGGGTCCGCCGGACCGGAGGGATTCTGCGCCCTGGTCACATCGCGGCCCTGCAAGCGATCTTTGGCATAACCCAAGGCGTTCTGATACGCCGCCTCGGCCACTGCATAGCCTTGCAGGCCAACGCCCAGCCGCGCCTCGTTCATCATGGTGAACATCGCGCGCATGCCTTTGTGCAGATCGCCCAAAAGGTAGCCCACCGCGCCGTCATAATTCAGCACGCAGGTCGCGTTGCCGTGAATACCCATCTTTTCTTCGACCTTGCCAACGCTCACGCCATTGCGCGCGCCCAAAGAGCCATCGGCATTGACCAAAAACTTCGGCACGATGAACAGCGAAATCCCCTTGGTGCCTTCGCCGCCGCCCGGAGCCTTCGCCAGCACCAGATGAATGATATTTTCGGCCAGATCATGCTCGCCTGCCGAGATGAAAATCTTCGTGCCGGTGATCTTATGCGACCCATCCGCCTGCGGTTCCGCACGGGTCCGCATCAGCCCCAGATCGGTGCCACAATGTGGCTCGGTCAGGTTCATCGTGCCGGTCCAGTCGCACGAGACGATTTTCGGCAGATAGGTCGCCTTCTGTTCCGCCGTGCCATGCACATGGATCGCCGAATAAGCGCCGTGGGTAAGGCCCTGATACATGTTGAACGCCATATTGGCCGAGACAAACATCTCGCCCACCGCCGTCGCCATCACGTAAGGCAGGCCCTGACCACCATAATCCGGGTCACAATCCAGCGCGGTCCAGCCGCCAGCCTTCATCGCGTCAAACGCCGCCTTAAAGCCCTTTGGCGTCCGCACCACGCCGTTTTCCAACACGCAGCCTTCCCGATCACCTACCGAATTCAACGGCTCCAGCACGTCAGAGGCAAGCTTGCCCGCCTCCTCCAACACCGCTGCGGTAAACCCCGCATCAAGATCGCCATACCCCGGAATATCGCGGCCAGAGACCCCGAGCACATCATGCAGCAGAAACTGCATGTCTTTCAGCGGGGCTGTGTAGGTGGTCATGGCCTTACTCCTCAATTCGGCTGTCTGTGATAGGCGTGGTCTGGGCTTAATTGTCTGGGCCTTATTCGGCCGCCGCGCGGAAGGCGGCCAAAGCCGTCCCGGCACTTTGTAATTCGGTTTCCAACTCGGCGATGGCGATGCTCAGCTCATCGCGTTGCGCCTGCATCTGCGCCAGACGGTCTTGGCCCAGATCAAACGTCCGGGCCAGTTGTGCCTGATTGCTGCCATTTCTGTTATACATATCAAGCAACTGGCGGATATTCTCCAGCGAGAAGCCAAAGCGCTTGCCGCGCAGGATCAGTTGCAACCTTGCGCGATCCTGTTTGGTGTAAAGCCGCCTGCTGCCCGCCCGGATCGGCGACAGCAGTTCTTTCGCCTCATAAAACCGCAAGGTACGGGCGGTCACCTGATAGGTGTCGCACATCTGGCGGATCGACAGGGTTTCGGTTTCGCTCAAGCTCATGGCACTTCCTCGACAAACACTACCGGGCAGATGGGGGTGTTGCGCCCATCATAGTAGAGTGCTTGACGTTAACGTAAATGTAACGTCACGTCAGAGTTGTGCGTGACGTGATGTCAAATCTCGGTCAATTTGCGGATTTCCGCCGCAGCGGTGTCACGCAACGCCCGCAGATCGCTGATGCTGGTTTCCAACTCGGCTTGCTGCCGGCTCAGATCGGCCAACTGCCGGTCCGCCAGCCCCAACCACTGCTCTAACTGAGTCTGCGTGCCCTTCTGCCGATAAATCAGCAGCCATTGCCGGATTTCCTCAAGGCTAAAGCCAAACCGCCGCCCGCGCAGGATCAGCGTCAGCCGTGCCACCTCGCGCGCGCCATAAAACCGCGCGCGGCCATCCTTTTCCGGCGAGAGCAGCTCGATATACTCATAATAGCGCAACGTGCGGGGCGTGACCTCGAACTTCGCGCACATCTCTTTGAAACTTAGGTGAGTCTCGGTCATCGGCGGCCTCCCTTTCGGGAGATTAAGCGCTGGCTGGCTGGGGCGCAAGAACTTGGGGAAAGAACCGAGCCCACAAGATTTCCACGCTGGGCCTTGCACTTGCCGCGCAGCGCGAGATTATGGCGGCATGACCGATATCCTCACCATCGCGCGCCAATTCATCCAAGCCCTGCCGTTTTCCCGCGCTTTGAGCATGGAGTTGACCGAACTGGGGCCGGGCCGCGCCACCATCACCATGCCGTGGGACGCCCGGCTGGTCGGCGATCCGGCAACGGGGGTGCTGCATGGCGGCGCAATTTCGGCGCTGATGGACACGGCGTCAGGGGCTTCGGTGATGAGCCATCCGGCTGCACCCACCTCTACCGCCACCTTGGATCTGCGCATCGACTACATGCGCCCCGCCACCCCCGGCCAGACGATCACCGCGCGGGCGGAATGTCATCATGTCACGCGATCGGTCGCCTTCGTTCGCGTGACGGCCTTTGATGAGGACACAGCGCGCCCAGTGGCAATGGGCACCGGCGCTTTCACGCTGGAACGACCGAAGGAAGCGTTGCCATGAAGCGCCCCGAACCTGTCGCCGAAGTCAAATCCCGCCGCGACAGCGCTTTGGCGGCATTGGTGGAGGCGGTGCCCTATATCCAATTCCTCGGCATCCGCTTTGACCGCCGCGGCGATGAGCTGACCGCTTGGCTGCCCTATTCCGAAATGCTGATCGGCAACCCCAGCCTGCCCGCATTGCATGGCGGGGTGACGGCCTCGTTTCTGGAAGTCACCGCGCTGATCGGTCTGGCATGGTCCAGCCTGTGGGACGATCTGGAGGCGGGCCGTATCGACCCCGCACTAGTAGCCGCAGGCCAACTGCCGCCCCTGCCGAAAACCATAGATTTCACCGTCGATTACCTGCGGGCGGGTCTGCCGCGCGATTGCTACGCGCGCGCCAAAGTCAACCGCTCCGGCCGCCGCTTTGCCTCAGTGCAGGTTGAGGCTTGGCAAGACAACCACGCCCGCCCCTTCGCGCTGGGCTCGGTGCATTGCCTGATGCCGGAAGACGCTGGGGACGGCGGCGCGTGATCGCAACCACCGCCGAGATCAGCCACAAACGCCTGCTGCGCATCGCCTTTCCCATCGTGATCGCCAATGCCACCGTGCCGCTGCTCGGCGCGGTCGATGTGGCGGTGATCGGTCAGATCGGGCAGGCGGCACCGTTGGGCGCGGTCGGTTTGGGCGCGGTGATCCTGACCACGCTCTATTGGATCTTCGGTTTTCTGCGGATGTCGACCTCGGGCCTTGCCGCGCAAGCGCAGGGCGCGGGCGATCTGGCCGAACGCAGCGCGGTGCTGCTGCGGGCTTTGCTGATCGGTGCTGCTGCGGGTCTGGCGCTGATTGCCCTGCAAGCGCCGCTGTTCTGGGCCGCGTTTCAAGCCGCGCCAGCCTCTGACGCAGTAGAGGGCTATGCCCGCACCTACCTTGGCATCCGCATCTGGGGCGCACCTGCCACGATTATGCTTTATGCGCTGTCCGGTTGGCTGATAGCCCTAGAGCGCACGCGGGCGGTGTTGGTGCTGCAACTGGTGCAAAACGGGCTGAACGTAGCGCTGAACCTGTGGTTTGTGCTGGGGCTGCACTGGGGCGTCGGCGGTGTCGCGACCGCGACTCTGATTGCGGAATGGGCGGGTCTGGCGCTGGCTTTGTGGCTGGCGCGCGATGGTTTCGGCGCGGTGCTGCGTGAGGCTTGGGGCAGGGTGTTCCACGCTGCCCCCCTGCGCGCGATGTTCCACGCCAGCCGCGACATCATGGGGCGCTCGGTGCTGCTGCAACTCTCGTTCACCAGCGTTGTGTTCTTGGGCGCGCGCTTTGGTGATGTGACGCTGGCGGCCAATCATGTGCTGATGCAGTTTCTGCAACTGACCGCCTATGCGCTCGATGGCTTCGCCTTCGCCGCCGAGGCGCTGGTGGGTCAAGCGGTCGGCGCGCAATCCTGGCCGCAGGCCCGCCGCGCCAAAGTGATTGCACTGCGATGGGGCTTTGCCGGGGCGGCTCTGATGGCGCTGCTGTTTGCGGTGTTTGGCGGCCAGATCATTGGGGTGATGACCACGGCGCAGGATGTGCAGGCCGAGGCGGGGCGCTACCTGCCATGGCTGGTGGCCGCGCCGCTGCTGGGCGTGGCAAGCTGGATATTGGACGGGGTGTTCATCGGCGCCTTGTTGACCGGGGCGATGCTGCGGGCGATGCTGATCGCCGTGGCGCTTTATGCTTTGGGGCTTGTCGTGCTGATCCCCTTGGCGGGCAATCATGGGCTTTGGGCCGCCCTGATGCTGCTGAATGTGCTGCGGGCGCTGACGCTATGGCGGGCTTTGCCTGCGGCGTTGCGCTGAGCTGAACCGGGGTGCCGCCTTGGGTGCCATCGAGGCACCACGCGGCGGCTCTGCCGGGGGATAGTCTGATGCGGTGCGCGTGTGGAGAGGTTGGACCCTCCGGGGGGAGTATTTCAAAAAGAGCAATTTGAAGCGGGCGCGTGGAGGTCTCAGCGTATCAACCGGAACGCGGCGGACGCACCCCAGCCCGCAACCGCCGCCATTACCAGCGACAGCACGCCGTACAGCAGCGGTTGCTGATGCGCTAGGTTGTAGAGAAAGCGTTCCAGCCCAGCCTTGCGCACCGCGATCAGGCGTTCTTGGGTATCGAGCACCACGCCGCCGCGCAGGATGAACAGCCGCACCTTGTAATTGCCTTCGGTCAGGTTAGCGGGCAGGGCGATATCGGTGCGAAACAACGTCTCATCGGCTAGTTGCACCGAGCGTTCGGCGATGCGGTAGCGGCTTTCATCCAGCCTGATCCGTTCCAAAGCAGCGACGAAATCCGGGGCGTTCTCGGCCTCATCGCTGATGCCTACGGCGCGGATCACCTGCGGGATGGTGATATGGTGGCGCAGATCCTCGGTGCCAGACAGGATCTTGTCCAGTTTGTCGGTGGTCGCCACTGCGTAAAAGCTGGGGGCGGCATCGACCGTGACGGAAGACCGGTTCAGCCAGATCCCGGCGACGCGTTCCTTGCGGCGGATGATAAGCCCGGTGCTGGGGCCTTCGACCGTCACGATCACCTCCAGCGGCGGGCCTTTGGGGGCCGGGGCGTCGCGCTTCACCGCGCCATAGATCAGAATCTCCGAGCCATCGAAATTCGCGGTGATCTGCACCCGGTTCTGGCTGAGGCCACTGACCAAAGCCTCATTGGCCTGCGCAGCATTGGTCAGGGCAGTCCCGGTGAGCGCCAGCAGCAGGATCAGCGCGCGGATCATGGCAACAGCCCGGGTGTCACCGAGAACAACTCGGCCGGTTGCAACAGCAGATCAAGTGCTATCTTGAAGCTGACCGTCAGCACCAGCACGGCCAGCATAATGCGCAACTGTTCCGCCTTCAGCCGGGTCGACAGACGTGCGCCGATCTGTGCGCCGATCACTCCGCCCAGGATCAACAGAAACGCCAGCATCATATCGACGGTCTGGCTGTTGATCGCATGCATGATCGTGGTAAAACCGGTGACGAAAATGATCTGGAACAGCGAGGTGCCGACCACCACCCGTGTCGGCATCCCGAGCAGATAGATCATCGCCGGCACCAGAATGAAACCGCCGCCCACCCCCATGATCGCCGACAGAAACCCCACCCCCGCGCCAATCGCCAGCGGTGGCAGCACCGAGATATAGAGGCCGGAGGCGCGGAATTTCATCTGCAACGGCAGCTTATGCACCCAAGTGTGAACATGCGCCCGCCGGATTGGTGCGGCAGCGCCAGCCCGATGTGCGCGGATCAGCGCCCGCGTGCTTTCGGCGAACATCATCGAGCCGATCAGGCCGAGAAACAGCACATAGCTTAACTGCACAAACAGGTCGATCTGCCCCAAAGCCGTCATCCAGGCAAACACCTGCACTCCGATGAACGAGCCCACAAAACCGCCCGCCAGCAGCACCAGCCCCATGCGGAAATCGACGCCCTTGCGCTTCATCTGCACCAGCACGCCGGAAATAGACGAGGCCACAACCTGATTGGCCCCGGTTGCCACCGCCACACCGGGCGGCACGCCGACGAACAACAACAGCGGCGTGATCAGAAAGCCGCCACCGACGCCAAACATCCCCGACAAAAATCCGACCATGCCGCCCAATCCCAACAACAGGAAGGCGTTGATCGAAACCTCGGCAATGGGGAGGTAGATTTGCATTGGCGCAAGGCCCGGAAAGGAGTGGATTTCCTCAAGCCTTGCGCGGGTTTGGCAGGCTTGTCAAACCCTTGTGGGGCTCACAGTTGCGTGCGCAGAAAATGACGCAGCACCTGTTCCAGTTTCGCCGCACCCAACGGTGCCATCGCCTTGGTATGCTCATGGCTGATCTGCTCGTCACTCATGCCAGCGGCCATATTGGTGATGCTGGAAATCGCTGCCACCCGCAGGCCTAGGAAGCGGGCGAGGATCACTTCGGGCACCGTCGACATCCCCACCGCATCGCCGCCAAGGATCTTGATGGCGCGGATTTCGGCAGGGGTTTCAAACGAGGGCCCGGAATACCACGCATAAACGCCTTCGGGCAGGGCCACGCCGACGGCTTGGGCCGAGGCTTTCAGGCCGGCGCGTAGACCCGCATCATGCGCTGTGGTCATCGGCACAAACCGCGCATCGGTTTTCTCGCCGATCAGCGGGTTCAGCCCCGAGAAGTTGATGTGATCATGCAGCAGCATCAGATCGCCGGGGCGAATATCGGGGCGCAAAGACCCCGCCGCATTGGTGGCAATCAGCGCCTCGGCACCGAGGGCTTTCAGCACCGTCAGTGGCAACCGCATCGCGCTTGAATTTCCGTTCTCATAGTAATGCTCGCGCGCACCGAACACCGCGACGCGCACGCCCTCCAGATCGCCGATCACCAGATTGGGGTTGTGGCCCGACACCCCGACATGCGGAAACCCCGGCAGATCGGCGTAAGGGATCGCGACACCTTGCACCGCTTGCGCCAGATGGCCCAGACCCGAGCCGAGGATCAGGCCCAGCTTGACCGGGGCGCTGCCCGCACGGGCTTGGATTTCGGCGACAAGAGCCGCTGTTTGATCGGTCATGGGTTATCCTTTACTGCCAAGCGCCGGGGGATTTCGCATCCCCCGGACCCCCTCTCAGCGTTCTTTCACATAGGGCTCGCCACCTGCACGCGGTGGGATGGCTTTGCCGACAAAACCTGCCAGAACCAGCACGGTCAGGATATAGGGCAGCGCATCCAACAGAGAGACCGGGACTTTGAATTGCGCCACGCGCTCCACCACATCGGGACGCAAGGCCAAAGCTTGAAAAAACCCGAACAGCATCGTCGCGCCCAAAGCCTGCCAAGGCCGCCATTTGGCAAAGATCAGCGCGGCGAGCGCAATATAGCCCCGCCCCGCCGTCATCTCACGCCCAAAGCCTGCTTGCAGAGCCGTCGCCATGTAAGCCCCGGCGATGCCACACAAAACTCCGGTGATTGCCAAAGCGCCATAGCGCAGGCCCACCACCGAGATCCCCGCCGTATCCACCGCCGCCGGGTTTTCGCCCACCGCGCGCAACCGCAGACCAAACCGCGTCCGGTACAGCACCCACCAAGACAGCGGCACGAAAGCCATCGCCGCATAGACCAAGATCGAATGACCCGAAATCACCTCATAATACAGCGGCCCAATCAAAGGCACGTCTTTGAGGCTTTCCGCGTAGGGCAAAGTGATCGGGTTGAACCGCGCGTCGCCAGCCAAAGGCGGCGTCCGCCCGCCTTGGCCAAACAGCGCCTGCGCCACCAGCACCGTGATCCCTGACGACAGGAAATTCAGCGCCACGCCCGAGATCAACTGATTGCCCCGGAAAGTGATCGAGGCCACCCCATGCAGCATCGCGAAAATCAGCGACGCGCCAATCCCCGCCAAAAGCCCGACCCAAGCCGAGCCCGACATTGCCGCCACCGACCCCGCAGCCATTGCCGCCGCCAGCATCTTGCCCTCAAGCCCGATGTCGAAAATCCCGGCGCGTTCGGAAAACAACCCCGCGAGGCAGGCCAACAACAGCGGCGTGCCCAGCCGCACGGTTGATCCCAAAATCTGCATCAGCGTCTCATAATCCATCACGCCACCGCCTTTCGCCCGAAGCCAAAGACCCAGACCAGCAGCATCCGCACCATCTGATCCAGCGCCCCGGTGAACAGGATCACCAGCCCTTGCACCACGATCCGCATCTCGATCGGAATGGTTGTGTTCAGCCCCAAAGCCGCCCCGCCCTGATACAAAAACCCGAACAACAGCGCCGCCAGCAACACCCCCAGCGGATGATTGCGCCCCATCAGCGCCACTGCAATGCCAATAAACCCCGCGCCTTCTGCCGAGTTCTGCAACAGCCGCTCTGCCGACCCCATCACGTTGTTGACCGCCATCATGCCCGCCAAACCGCCCGAAATCAGCATCGCGATCATGGTGATCTTCACCGGATTGATCCCGGCATATTTCGACGCCGCCTCCGATTTGCCAAACGCGCGGATCTGATAGCCGAGCCGCGTCCGCCACAGCAAAAGCCACACCACCACGCAAGCCGCCAGCGCGATAAACAGCGTCACATTCGCAGGCACGTTGGAATACATCGCCACGCCAGCTTTGGTCAGCTTTGGCGTGCCATCGGCGTTCAGCTTGGCGAAAAACTCGCGGATATAAGGCATATCGCTGATTGCGGGCAGCTTTGCGCCTTCCGGGAACCGCGCCGAGGCCGGGTCCATCTGCCCCGCAGGCCGCAGCACATCGACCAGCATGTAGACGATCAAGGCGCTGGCGATATAGTTGAACATGATCGTGGTGATGACGATATGAGAGCCGCGTTTCGCCTGCAAATACGCGGGGATAGCCGCCCAAGCCGCGCCAAACAGCGCCGCGCCCAACGTTGCTGCCAGCAGCGCCAGCGTCCAATGCGGCCAAGGCAGCGCGAGGCACACCAAAGCCACGCCAAGCCCGCCCAACTGCGCCTGCCCCTCCCCACCGATATTGAACAGCCCGGCATGAAACGCCACGATCACCGACAGCCCGGTGAAAATAAACGAGGTGGTGTAATACAGCGTATAGCCCCAGCCATTGGCCGAGCCAAACGCCCCCTCAACCATGATCCCCAGCGCCTTCGTCGGGCTTTGCCCAATCGCCAAAAGCACAATCGCCGCAACCAATGCCGCCAGCAAAAGCGAGATCAGCGGCACCAACACCACATCGGCCCATTGCGGTAGTCTTTTCATCTCAAACCTTCCCGCCCGCGTCCGATTTGCCCACGCCAGATTTGCCCACGTCCGATTTGCCCACGCCAGATGTGGCCGCATCCGACACACCCGCCATCAACAGCCCCAACGCGCGCTCATTCGTGGTCTCGGGGTCCGCCGTGCCCATGATATGGCCGTCAAACATCACCGCGATCCGGTCGGAAAGGGACATGATTTCATCCAGTTCCACCGAGACCAGCAAAATCGCCTTGCCCGCGTCGCGCAAAGCAATGATCTGTTTATGGATGAACTCAATCGCGCCAATATCCACCCCGCGCGTCGGCTGGCCGATCAGCAACAGGTCTGGATTCTGCTCCATCTCGCGCGCCACCACGATCTTTTGCTGATTGCCGCCCGAGAAATTCTTCGCGGCCAGATAGCAATTCGGCGGCCGCACGTCAAAGGTCGCCATCTTGGCCTCGGCATCGCGGCGCAAAGCGTCATTATCCATGAACAGCGCGTTTTTCTGATACTTCGGGTCGTTGTGATAGCCGAACGCCACGTTTTCCCAAGCCGAGAAATCCATGATCAGCCCCAGATGCTGGCGATCTTCCGGCACATGCGCGATCCCGGCCTCACGCCGCGTCTGCCCATTCGCCGCCAACCCCACCAGCGGCAAATCCGCCCCTTTCAGCGTGATCCGCCCGGTCGCCCGCGCAATGCCACCCAAAGCCTCCAGCAGTTCTGACTGGCCATTGCCCGCCACCCCCGCGATGCCCAAAATCTCGCCCGCCCGGATCTCAAAGCTGACGCCCTTCAGCCGCTCGACCCCGTTCTCGTCCTTCACCCGCAGATTTTCCACCGCCAGCACCACCGCCCCCGGTGTCGCCTTAACCTTCTCGACCTCCAGCAGAACCTTGCGCCCCACCATCAGCTCGGCCAACGCCTCGGGCGATGAGTCCGCAGTCTTCACCGTCCCCACCATCGTACCGCGCCGCATCACCGAGACATTGTCCGTCGCCTCCATGATCTCGCGCAGCTTGTGGGTGATCAGGATGATGGTCTTACCTTGTTCCTTCAACCCGTTCAGAATCCTGAACAAATGGTCGGCTTCATCCGGGGTCAACACCCCGGTCGGCTCATCCAGAATCAGAATATCGGCCTGCCGATACAGGGCTTTCAAAATCTCCACCCGCTGCTGATGCCCGACCGACAGGTCTTCGATCAAAGCATCCGGGTCGACATCCATCTCATATTCGCGGGACAAGTCCCCAAGAACCTTGCGCGCCTTCGCCAGCGAGGTGTTCAACATCGGGCCATCCTCGGCCCCCAGGATCACATTCTCCAGCACCGTGAAATTCTGCACCAGTTTGAAATGCTGGAACACCATGCCGATACCGGCGCGAATGGCGCTCTGGCTGTCGGGGATCGGGGTCAGCTTGCCGTTTATAAAAATCTCGCCCGCATCAGCGCGGTAAAAGCCGTACAGGATCGACATCAGCGTCGATTTGCCCGCGCCATTCTCGCCGATAATGCCGTGAATCGTGCCGCGCGGCACCGCGATATTAATGTCTTTATTGGCCTGCACCGGGCCAAAGGCCTTCGAGATGCCTTTGAGTTCAATCGCATAAGGGGAGAGGGCGGCAGTTGCCTGCCGCCCCCCATTGCTCGAAAGCCCCATCAGAACGACCCAGCCGGGCAGGTGTTGTCGGACATGTAATCATGCACCACCAACGCGCCCGATTTGATCTTTTCGGCCGCTGCATCGACAGCAGCCTGCATTTCCGGCGTCACCAGCTTGGCGTTGTTTTCGTCCATCGCATAGCCAACGCCGCCCGCCTTAAGGTCCATCACATTGATGCCGGGCTTCAGATCGACGCCCTCTTTGAACGCCTCATAAACCGCGTTGTCCACCCGCTTCATCATCGAGGTCAGCACTTGCCCCGGATGCATGTAGTTCTGGTTGCTATCGACGCCGATTGAGAGAATCCCCTCATCCGCTGCCGTTTGCAACACGCCAACCCCGGTGCCGCCTGCCGCCGCATAGATCACGTCGGCCTTTTGCGAGATCTGCGCCTTCGCCAGTTCCGCGCCCTTCACAGGATCATTCCAAGCCGCCGGAGTCGTCCCGGTCATGTTCAGAATAACCGTCGCATCCGGCTTTACAGCCTTGACGCCCTGCGCATAGCCGCAACCAAAGCGCCGGATCAACGGAATATCCATGCCGCCGATGAAGCCGACGGTGTTGGTCTTAGACGCCAGACCAGCCATCATCCCGACCAGATACGAGCCCTGATCTTCGGTAAACACCACCGATTTCACGTTCGGCTGCTCGACCACCATGTCGATGATGCCGAATTTGGTGTCGGGGAAGTCGGGGGCGACGGTGTTCAGCACATCACCAAAGGCAAAGCCAGTCATGATGATCGGGTTCGCGCCATCTTCGGCCAAAGACCGCAAAGCCTGCTCGCGCTGGGCTTCAGACTGCATTTCCAGCTCTTTATAGGTACCGCCAGTTTCCTTCGCCCATTTTTCAGCGCCGTTGAACGCCGCCTCATTGAACGATTTGTCGAACTTGCCGCCCAGATCGAAGATGATCGCAGGTTCCGCCAGTGCCGCACTGCCCGTCAGCGCCAAAGTCGCTGCTGCACCCAGCAGGTGTTTCATCAGGGTCATAGTTTTCTCCCGGTTTACGTGTTGTTAGCGTTTTTGTTTTCCCATCTCGGCGCAGCCAGTGTGGCCATCGTCCCGGCGGGTCGTGCTGGATTTAGGACAGCGCTTTGCGAGAGGGTCAACAGGAATCTGTGGCACGCTTGCGCAAGCAGACAGCGCCGCCGCATGACGACAGTGAGAAATATACCATTTGGTCAGTAATTTGGCGGCAACGGGTCGCTAAATCGCCCGTACCAGCACCAATGCATCCAGCCGCGCGCCCGCAGGGGTTTGGTAATACCCGCGACGTTTGCCTTTCGGCTCAAAGCCTTTGCGGGCATAAAGGCTCTGCGCGGGCAGGTTATTGGCCGCGACTTCAAGGAAAACTGATTCGCCCCCGCGCAGCTTGGCCTCGGCCAAAAACCCATCCACCAACCGCCCCCCCGTGCCCCGCTTGCGCGCACTGGGGTCTACCGCAAGCGTGATCAATTCCGCCTCATCCGCCACCACCCGGCCAATCACAAAGCCGCTCGGTTCCGTCAGCACAAACACCAAGGCGCTGTCCAACGTGCTGGCAATCTCTGCCGCAGACCAAGGTTTTGGTGTGGTGAAACACGCCGCATGAATGACGGCCATTTCGTCAAAGGTCATCTGATCTGGCGTCACGATGCTGCCAGATCAAGAATAACCGGCGGCGGATCACTCGGCGGTGCCGCATCCGCGCCGCGCAGATAGAACGGGGCGGGGCGCGGCTGCACCGACCCCAGCCGCGTCAAAGCAATCCGCGCAATCGCCTCGGCTATCGGCAGACTGTCCAAGCCCCCCCGACCCGCGACCGCCCCCTCAACCGTGCGCAAATCCTCAGCCGTCACAATCCGCGCCACCCCAGGCCCGTCCATCTCAAACCGCTGCACATAGCTTTCGCCGCGCCGCGCGTCCTCGATCACCGTCACCGGGCGCGGCAGACCGAACGCCGCCGCCTCCAACCGCGTTACCCCAATCGCCGGCACGCCCAAGCCCAAAGCCAGCCCCCGCGCCGCCGCCACCGCAATCCGCACCCCGGTGAAATTTCCCGGCCCGATGCCGACCGCAATCGCCGTCACATCCGCCAAAACCACGCCAGCCTCAGCCAGCAGGTCCGAGATCAAAGGCATCAGCCGCTCGGCCTGTCCCTTCTCCATCGCCTCAGATTTCAGCCAGACTCGCCCATCATTTTGGCCGCCCAATAACAAAGCGGCGGCGCAATGCGCCGCCGATGTGTCAAATGCCAGGATAATATCAGGCAGCAACCGGACGCACCTCAAGCACTTCGGGGATGTAATGCCGCAGCAGGTTCTCAATCCCCATCTTCAAGGTCAGGGTCGAAGACGGGCAACCCGCGCAAGCGCCCTTCATATGCAGATAGACCACGCCGCGATCAAAGCCGTGGAACGTAATATCGCCACCATCCTGCGCCACCGCAGGCCGCACGCGGGTATCCAGCAACTCTTTGATCTGCTTGACAATATCGGCATCTGGCCCGTCATGCGCCGCATGGGCTGCTTGGCTTTCGCCTTCCATCACGGCAGCACCGGATTGGAAGTGCTCCATGATCGCGCCCAAAATCGCGGGCTTGATGTGCTGCCAATCGGCGGCTTCGGCCTTGGTCACGGTGATGAAATCGGTGCCAAAGAACACACCGGTGACTTGGCCCGTCGCAAAAATCCGCTTCGCCAGCGGCGACTTTTGCCCAGCCTCAAGGCTCGGGAAATCGGCAGTGCCCATCTCCAGCACGGCTTGCCCCGGCAGGAACTTCAGCGTCGCCGGGTTCGGGGTGGATTCGGTCTGGATGAACATGATCTTTTCTCCGACTATTCCAGTTGGATATGCGCGCTTAGTACTACGAAGTCAAGTTTGGAACCGTTCTAAATCACCCCGAGGCCCGCAAAAAAGGCCGCAAGGTTTCCCACGCGCCGCCTCATCCTGCAGCCAAGCCCAATCAGAACCTGATGATGTAAGAAATCCCCGTCACCAGCGGATCAATCTCAACCTTGCCGATCCCCGCGCCATTCAAACTCACGTCGCTTTGGATCTTGGCATAGCGCAGATCAAACCGCAGCGCCGCCTTGTCGCTCAGCGCATAATCCGCGCCCAGATGCACGGCCACGCCAAAGCTGTCGTCGATCTTCAGATCCCCCAAGGGCGAACTGGTCTCGAAAAACTTGGTGTAATTCAGCCCAAGCCCGACAAACGGCGTGAACTTGCTGGCGTTCGCGAAGTGGTAATTCAGCGAGATTGTCGGCGGCAGTTGCTTGGTCTCACCCGCAAAACCGCCGTTCAGGTAGATCGAGTGCTTGAAGGGCAGCGCCGCCAGAACCTCAAGCCCCAGATTATCGCGCAGAAAATACTCGAAGGTGATCGAGGGCTGGGTGCTGTCGCTCGCCGTGGCAGCGGCACCTGCCAAGGTGCCGTTGTCGCTTTTCGGCGAGACGAGCGCGACACCAAAGCCAAGCGTCATATCGCCCGCAGATTGCGCGGCAGCAGGGCCTGCCAAGGCAGCGGTGGCAACAACGGCGAGAAGGGTGATCTTCATTTTCATTTCCGCAAATTAGGGTGCGGGGTCACCCTCTGCCCAGAAGCCCCGCCGGACGTTGATATGAATCAAACCCGGCAGGATCAGCGCTGCGGCAGGGTGTCGCGCGCAGGCTTAGTCCAAATAGGTCGGCCTATTCCGAATAGGCAGACTCAATCCGAATAATACGCATACATCGCCTCAAGCGGGCTAAGGCTTGGCGCGGCTGTCGGGCAGGGCAGCGGACTGGCTTTGAAATAGGCGTCAGCCTCCTGTGCGGCGCGGATCGCGGTGATCGGCTGATTGGCCAAGCTGGTTGCAAAAGCGGTGACAGACGGATTGCGGCTCATAGCGTGCTCCTTTTGTCCTCCCGCATCGAATATAGGGTCCAATGCTGCAACTGCAAAGCGCACAATGCTGCAACTGCGAAATGCGCGCAGCGCAGGGCAGTCAGCCCCGCCGCAACTCGCCCCGCCGCAACCGCCGCAACATCGCCCAAACAATCACCTTATGCGCAGGGGCCACCGGAATCATATAAAGCCGCCCAAACCAGTTGTGTGTGACCACCGAAGCGGTGATCGCCAGCTGCGTCCCCTCCACCGTCACGCAAGTCATCACATCCAGATGCTTGTCGCGCGCCGTCAGTGACAACACCTGATCGTCGATATGCTCGATCAAAAAGAAATCGAGACGATCGCCCACCTGCGGCGCATCCACCCTATCCCCGGAAAACCCGCCAATCCGCGCCACCCCAAACCGCGCCGAAATCGCATCCCGCAGCCAAAACGCAAGCGCCATTCCCGGCAGCGGCTTCGCCATCACCACCCGCCAAGCCTGCAACGCCTTGACAGGGGCGGGCAGGGCAACGCTCTGGCTATCCAGATAGGCCAACGCCGCCTGTGGGGCGATCAGTTGTGCATGGGCGGGAAGCTGCATCGCGGACACCTTACTTTGCGACACCATACCCCCATTGCGCGAGACACAGGCTGAGACAGATGGCCTCACCCCACAAGCCAGCAGCCGCTACTGATAGCAATAAATCGGCACCACCGCCGCCGTGATCTGATCAGGTATGCCTGCGCCCAAATCAATCGGCTCTGTGCTGCTGCGCGGAAACATCACTCCCGCACCGCTGAGAAACGCGTTCAACGGCTGCACGGGCACCGCAAAATTCATATTCTGCGGCAACGTGCCCGTCGATTTCAGCATCTCCAGATCATCAACCCGCGAGACGACCACCCCAACCACGCCCCCCGCCGCATTGATCAACGGCCCACCCGAGTTCCCTGGCTGCACCGGAGTCGAGATCATGATGCGGTCCTTGCCGCCGTCAACGCCTTGTAGCGCACTGATATTGCCATTCGTCGCCGTCAAACCTTGGCCCAGACTGCCCAGATAGGGATAGCCCAGCGCCATCACCGTCTCGCCCAGCTTCGGCGTCACGCTGTCGCCAATCCCCAACCACACCGCCGAACGACGTGTCCCGGTCAGCGCCGCAAGGTCCAGCCGATCATCCTTGGCTAAGACCTGCAATGGGCTGCCATCCGCCAAACTCAGCGATCCGCAGCCAGCCACCACATGCGCCGCCGTCACCAGATCGGTGTTGTTGATGTAAAACCCGGTGCCCGACCCCGACAAAGTTCCGCTTGGCCCCGTGGCCTCAGTGCTCGGTTCATCCGGCTCTGCTGTGCTGATCTTTGGGCTGTCCGTCGTACCGCCAAAAGGCTGTGCGGGCGGGGCAGGCGACTTCACGATGGCAGGTGGTGCAGGGTCCGGGGCAGGCCACAGCAAAGCTGCCAGCACGCCGTCGGGCGGCAAGGTCAGATCACTGCCGCGCCCGCGTTGGATGCTGCCACTCAGCAAAGCCACTCTGCCCGCATGTTCCGCGCCCGACAGCAGCGAAATGGTCATGTAAATATCGCCGATGAGGTCAGATCGCACATAAGAGAATACCCCTCCCGGCATTTCGCTTGACGTAACGATGCGGCCCGGCTTGATGCTCTGATAAGGCTCAGTGCCTGCGCGGGCATGCTGATAGCTGTAGCGGTGATAACTCAGGGCGTCGGCCTGCCCGCCATATGCAATCACAAGATTGAAACGGCCGTCAGCAGAACTCCATGCGCTTGAAATCTCTGAACTATGCTTCGGATCGGGCGACAGCAGCTTTTCTGGAAAGGCAAAGGATATCGCGGTTTTGTCACTATAGCTGATCCACCAGCTGCTGGTTTGCCGCTCAACCTCAAACGCGTCCAGCAAGTCTTGCAAATCCGCGAATATCGGCTTGACCGTATTCAGATGCCGCAAGGTGTATCGTTCCAAGGCCCGCTGGCTGCCCTTGCCCCAAGCCCCATCCAGCAACCCATTATAATCCTCCGAAAATGCCAGCGCCGCTTGCACGATGCGTTTTTCTGGAAGGCTCAGCAGCCGGGCGTCGAATTCGGTCTGTTGCACTCCCTGCGCATAGCCCGCGCGCAGGCCAAAGGTCAGCATCACAAGGCAAAGCCACACCATGACACGCAACTGCAAATCCCCCACCTGCTGATCTACAAGGTCATTCCAACATCGCCCAAACATATGGTCAAACTAGGGCGCGGATACGACCAACACGGTTAACCTCCATTAACCATACCCCACACCGTTCAAAATCCGTCAATAAAATCAATGGTCCCGAGTTGGGACCACCCTCAGGTAATGCTCTCCAACCGTTCCTTGCTCATATCGCCCGGAACGATCGTGATCGGAATAGGCAAGCTTCCCGAAGATCGCGTCATCGCGGTGACCAACGGCCCCGGCCCGGATTTATCGGTGCCGGCCCCAAGCACCAGAATCCCCACCGCCGGGTCTTCCTTGACCTGCGCCAGAATCTCCACCACCGGATCGCCCTCGCGGATGATCAGTTCAGGATTGACCCCCTGCTTGTCGCGCATCCATTGCGCGAACACCTCGAAATGCGCCTCGATCCGCTCGCGCGCCTCGGCCCGCATCAGGTCGGCGACCCCCATCCAATGCTGGAACTCCTCAGGCGGGATGATCGACAAAACCTGCACCCCCCCGCCGGTATGCGCCGCCCGCAGCGCCGCAAATCGCATCGCGTTCAGACATTCCCGGCTGTCATCCAGCACGACAAGAAACTTCCGCATATGTGTCTCCCCTAACGCCGCGATCATGCAACCGGGCCAAAGGGAAGGCAAGCGGAGCCTAGCGCTGGGTCGCCGCCCAATCCCAATACAGCTTGCGCGCCCGCGCCGTCATCGGGCGATCCTTATATGCGGTGTCATCAAACGCCTTCACCGCCGTGACTTTGGCAAAGTTGCCCGACAGGAAAATCTCATCGGCGGCATGGGCATCCTCAAAGGTCAGCACAGCTTCCCGCACCTCGACGCCATCCGCACGCAGGTTGGAAATATGCCGCGCCCGGGTGATCCCGGCCAGAAATGTGCCGTTTGGAATAGGCGTAAACACCACGCCATCCTTCACCAGAAACACATTCGCCGTCGCGCTTTCCGCCAGATTGCCCAAAGCATCCGCGACCAAAGCATTGCCAAACCCCTTGGCCTGCGCCTCGACCAGCATCCGCGCGTTGTTGGGGTAAAGACACCCCGCCTTGGCGTTGCACACCGCATCCTCCAACACCGGGCGGCGGAACCGTGTCCGCGTCACTGTGGTGGCAAAATCCCGATCGGGCATCGCGACTTCCTCCAGCGAAATTGCAAACCCCGTCGCCCCCGCCATCGGCACGATGCCCAACTCGGACCCGTGCAGCGCCCAATACATCGGCCGGATATACACCGCTTGGCCCGGCCCGAAGCTTTGCAAGCCTTCGCGGATGATCGCCGCCATATCCTCGGGCGCGCAGGTTGGGGTGATCATCAGCGCCTCGGCGGAGCGGTTCACCCGCGCGCAGTGCAAATCCAGATCGGGGCACATGCCGTCAAAGTAGCGTGCGCCATCGAACACCGAGGTGCCCTGCCAGATGCCATGATCGGCCGCCTTCATCACCGCCATATCGCCGTCATGCCAGCGCCCGTCCCAAAAGGTGCGGATGGATTTGCCAAAGGCCATGCTGATCTCCTGCTGTTTTGCCGCAAGCTTAATCATGCGGCACAGCCAGCGGGAAGGGCGCGCGTCTGTCCAAGCGGAAGCCTGCCCGCAGTTTCGCGCCGATGCGCAGGCTTTCGCCGTATCCGCGATGAAAAAAGCCCTCGGACCGGGGGACTGGTCCGAGGGCTTGGCTGCGAAATACCAGCCTAAGGGTGGGACAGACGGGGAAAATAGCCCCAAGGCTGACTATGGTTGAGGGTTGAATCGATTCTGTGACGGGATTGTATCGCCCTCAAGCCGTCATTTTTCCGTGCCAAGGACAGGTTACCAAATGGTCGTTCACCATGCCCACCGCCTGCATGAAGGCATAGCTGATGGTCGGGCCAACAAATTTGAACCCCTCAACCTTCAGCGCCTTTGACAGCGCGACCGAAGCCTCTGTCTGCGCCACAGCTTGTATCAGACTACCCAACTGTCGATCCACCGGCTGGCCGCCGACATGCTTCCATATGAAGGTCGCAAACCCCTCACGCGCCTCAATCGCGAGAAATGCGCGCGCGCCGGCAAAAGTGGCCTCAATCTTGCCGCGATGGCGGATGATGCCCGGATCGGCCAACAAACGCAGGGTTTCCGCCTCACCCCAGCCCGCCAGTACCACAGGGTCAAACCCGGCAAACGCTGCCCGAAACGTCTCATGCCGCCGCAGAATGGTGATCCAGGACAGGCCCGCCTGAAACGCTTCCAGGATCAGACATTCAAACAGCGCGCGCGGATTACGCTCGGGGCGGCCCCATTCATCATCATGGTAGGCGACATAAAGAGGATCGCTGCCACACCAGCCGCAGCGTGGGGTCTCATCATTCATCTCGCCCTCATAATCATTAAAAATTGGCCTAAAATCCCAATAGTTAAGCTGGCTTTTACCGTTGTGGCGGCAGTGTGTCCATCTACAGGGACAACGCGCAGGAGCATCGCCATGATCATGCCAAAACCAAAGCCCCGGCTGGACGCACACGCGGGCGTGGCAAGCCCGTTGGGCGTGGCGATTTCGGCAGGTGATCGGGAAACCCTGTCGATGGTGCGGCAAGCCATTGACAGCAAACGTTTGCGATTGGCCTATCAACCGGTGGTGTTGGCGCGCGATGCCGCCCGCGTGGCGTTTCAGGAAGGGTTGATCCGGGTGCTTGACCCCACCGGGCGGGTGATCCCGGCGAAAGATTTTATGGATGCGGTCGAAAGCCACGAAATTGGCCGCGAAATCGACTGTGCGGCATTGGAAATTGGCCTCGCAGCACTTGCGCGGGTGCCCGATCTGCGGCTGTCGATCAACATGTCGGCGCGCTCCATCGGCTATGCGCGCTGGATGCAACTGCTGCGGCGGGGGCTTTCTGTCGCCCCCACGATTGGCGAGCGGTTGATTCTCGAAATCACCGAAAGCTCGGCGATGCAGGTGCCCGAGCTGGTGGTGGCCTTCATGGATGATCTGAAGGGGGCAGGCGTGGCCTTTGCGTTGGATAATTTCGGCGCGGGCAACATGGCGATCCGTTATTTCAAGGATTTCTACTTTGATATCCTGAAACTGGATGGCCAGTTCATCCGCAACATCCATCAGGACGCTGACAACCAAGTGTTGACGGCGGCGCTTTTGTCGATTGGGCAGCATTTTCAAATGTTTACCGTAGCACAATCGGTGGAAACCACGGCCGAGGCACAGATGCTGCAAAAGATGGGCGTGGATTGCATGCAGGGCTATCTGTTTGGCGCCGCCACCCTGAAGCCCGCGTTTGACCGCAACGCCGCGCGGAAAACGGCCTGAAACAGGTAGGATTGACCCTGCGTCAATCTGGCCATGCAGAAAACTTGCTTTTCACTACCTGTCAACCTAGGGCATTGTTCAGGTCGGCGAAGCAGGGCTTTGCCGGATCGTTTCTGAAAGAGGGCGCTAGTCATGACCAATGTGGTAATCGTATCGGCGGCACGCACCGCTGTGGGCAGCTTTAACGGAGCCTTCGCGGCCACCCCGGCGCACGAGCTGGGCGCTGCGGTGATTGAGGCCGTTGTGGCCCGCGCCGGGATCGACAAGGCGGAAGTCGCTGAAACCATTCTGGGTCAGGTGCTGACCGCAGGCCAAGGCCAAAACCCCGCCCGCCAAGCGCATATCCGCGCGGGTCTGGCGAAAGAGGCTTCGGCGTGGTCGCTGAACCAAGTTTGCGGCTCGGGTCTGCGCGCGGTGGCTTTGGGCGCGATGCATGTGCAACTGGGGGATGCGAATATCATCGTTGCGGGCGGTCAGGAAAGCATGTCGCTGTCGCCGCATGTGGCGCACCTGCGCGCTGGCCAAAAGATGGGCGATCTGAACTTCATCGACAGCATGATCCGTGATGGGTTGTGGGATGCGTTCAACGGCTATCACATGGGCATGACGGCGGAAAACGTCGCCAACCAGTGGCAGATTTCGCGCGAGATGCAGGACGAATTCGCGCTCGCCTCGCAGAACAAAGCCGAAGCTGCGCAGAAAGCGGGCAAGTTCAAGGATGAAATCATCGCGTTCACCATCAAGACCCGCAAGGGCGACGTGGTGGTCGATCAGGACGAATACATCCGCCACGGTGCCACGTTGGAATCGATGCAGAAACTGCGCCCGGCGTTTACCAAGGATGGATCGGTGACAGCAGCGAATGCCTCGGGCCTGAACGATGGTGCGGCGGCGGTGTTGCTGATGTCGGAAGCCGATGCCAACAAGCGCGGCTTGAAACCTCTGGCGCGGATTGCGTCCTATGCAACTGCGGGCCTCGATCCGGCGATCATGGGCGTCGGCCCGATTTTCGCCAGCCGAAAGGCTTTGGAGAAAGCCGGTTGGAAGGCCGCCGACCTTGATCTGATCGAAGCAAACGAGGCGTTTGCGGCCCAAGCCTGTGCGGTGAACAAAGACATGGGCTGGGACACCAGCAAGGTCAACGTCAACGGTGGCGCGATTGCGATTGGCCACCCGATCGGGGCCTCGGGCGCGCGGATTTTGAACACGCTGATCCATGAGATGGGCCGCTCGGGTGCGAAAAAGGGTCTGGCGACCCTGTGCATCGGCGGCGGCATGGGCGTGGCGATGTGCATTGAGCGCGCTTAAGTCTGCGATATATTGATATAAAATACGATAAATGGGCGCAATATTATTGCGCCCATTTGCGCACCTAGGTAACATGATTTCAAAATACGGCCTTGGAGGAGGAACAGATGGCAAAAGTAGCATTGGTTACAGGTGGCTCGCGCGGCATTGGTGCAGCGATTGCGGTGGCGTTGAAGGCAGCAGGCTATACGGTTGCATCGAACTACGCGGGCAATGACGAAGCCGCGGCGGCGTTCACGGCCGAGACCGGGATTCCCACCTATAAATGGTCGGTCGCTGATTATGACGCTTGCGTGGCAGGGATTGCGAAGGTCGAGGCTGATCTGGGCCCGGTCGCGGTGCTGGTCAACAATGCGGGCATCACCCGCGATGCGATGTTTCACAAGATGACTCCGGGCCAGTGGAAGGAAGTCATCGACACCAACCTGACCGGGCTTTTCAACATGACCCATCCGCTGTGGACCGGGATGCGGGATCGCAAGTTTGGCCGGGTGATCAGCATTTCCTCGATCAACGGCCAAAAGGGCCAAGCGGGGCAGGTGAACTATTCCGCCGCGAAATCCGGCGATCTGGGCTTTACCAAAGCGCTGGCTGCTGAGGGCGCGCGCGCGGGCATCACCGTCAACGCGATCTGCCCCGGCTATATCGGCACCGATATGGTGAAGGCGATTGATGAGAAGGTGCTGAAAGAGCGGATCATACCGCAAATCCCGGTGGGCCGCCTGGGCGAGCCGGAAGAAATCGCGCGGATCGTGGTGTTCCTTGCATCGGACGATGCGGGGTTCATCACCGGCTCGACGATTTCGGCAAACGGCGGGCAGTTCGTGGTGTAGGATGGGGCGGGGTTCGCCCCGCCAAACCGGGCGGCGGGGTAAACCCCGCCCTACGGCTCAGCTTCGGCTGGGCCTTTTTGCTTGCCCGACCTTGGTAAATTCGGCAGGTAAATCCCAATCAAAAGGGGGCAACCATGACCAAAACCAAAGCCACGCTGATCGGCCTCACCGCCATTGCCATGTGGGCGCTGCTGGCTTTGTTCACCATCGGCTCGGCTCCGGTGCCGCCGCTGCTGCTCAATGCGTTGTGCTTTGGCATTGGCGGCACGATTGGCCTGATCTGGACCATGACCGGCGCGGGGTTGGGCGTGCTGAAAACCGTGTCGTGGAAGGTTTATGCCTTTGGCACCTTGGGGCTGTTCGGCTACCACCTGCTGTATTTCACCGCCTTCCGGCTTTCCCCCACCGCCGAAACCGGCCTGATCGCCTACCTTTGGCCGCTGTTCATAGTGCTGCTCTCCGGCCTGCTGCCCGGTGAGCGGCTGGGGCCTTTGCACATCCTCGGCGCGTTGATCGCTTTCGCCGGGGCGGCGCTGATCGTGCTGGCGCGCGGCGGCGAGGGGCAAGCCTCGGTGCTGGGCCTCACACTCGCGTTCCTTTGTGCGGTGACTTGGGCGCTTTATTCCGTGCTGTCGCGTCGGCTTGGCACCGTGCCAACCGAATCCGTCACCGTGTTCTGCCTCGCGACCGCCTTGCTCTCGGCCCTCGCACATATGGCATTAGAAACAACCACTTGGCCGCAAGGCGCGCTGGGCTGGGCCAGCGTTGCCGCTCTTGGCATAGGCCCGGTGGGGGTGGCGTTTTTTACTTGGGACATCGGCATGAAAAAAGGCGACATTCAACTGCTGGGGGTCGCCTCTTATGCAGCACCATTGCTGTCTACGCTGGCTTTGGTGGCTGCTGGGATTACCCAACCGTCAAGCGCGATTCTGATCGCGGCAGTTTTGATCACAGTTGGGGCGGCGCTGGCGGCAAAGGCGAGTGCAATGAAAGCAAGCCCTGCGGCCAGCGCCAAAAAGGCTTAAGCGCTCAGCCGACCAATTTCCTCTTTCAGTTTCAGCTTTTGCTTTTTCAGATCGGCGATGTGCAGGTCATCCACGGCGGGGGCGCGCTGCGCCTGTTCGACGCGGGATGAGAGGGTTTCATGCTTCTTTTTCAGTTCAGCGATATGGGAAGCGACGGTCATGCAAGTCCTCCTGATGCTGGTTCAACATCTCGAGTGCATCACAGATTCTGAGTCGTGTCACCAAATCTTCACACAACCTAAGCGTTAATTTTGTCGTATTAGCGGAATTCATCCGAAAGCGATTCTCCGCCGCGCAAGATCTCGCTGGCGCGCGCCGTATAACTCTCGCGGTCGCCATCATGGGATGCGCCGTGATGGATCACAAACGGTGCCAGCAGCCGAAATGCCGCCCGCCCGGTCTTGCGCGCCCGCAAGATGATGCGCAGCGCTGGCTTGCCCACACGGGCGGTCAGCGGCAGCACCGAGGCTGAGCCGAGTTTCGTTCCCATCGCCGCCAACACCTCTGGCAAGCCATCCGCCCCACAGATCAGCGTCAGCCAGCCGCCCGGAGCCAAACGGCGGCTGGCAGCCTGCACCCAATCGCTGAGCGGCGTGTCGATCTGCAACGCCACAGCACGTCCCGCGTTCGGGCTGCGGGTGCCGCCCTTCGGATAATAGGGCGGATTGGCAATGACATGGTCAAAGTCCACCCGCAGGGCTTTCGGCATATCCGCCAGATCGCCAATCTCAATCTGCATCGGAATCCCATTCTCCGCCGCATTGCGCCGCGCCAAAGCGGCATATTCGGCCTGCACCTCCAGCCCCGACAGCCGCAACTCCGGCACGCGGGCAGCGAGGCATAGCGCCGCAGCGCCAACACCGCAGCCCAAATCCAACACCGATTGACCGGGCAGGGCAGGGCAGGCCGCCGCCAGCAACACCGGATCGGTTGCGGCCCTATACCCCAGACGCGGCTGCCAAAGCTGCAATTTTCCGCATAAAAACTTGTCTTGCGTCAGATCGTCCATTCACAGCCCGTCCGGGATGGCATTATCCACCAGCACCGCGCGGGCCAGAAACAAATCCCGGTCCGCCACCATCATCCGGCGCGGGAACAATCCGATGCCGCCTTCCAGCGTGCTCATGTGGACGTCCAGCACAAAGCTGTCTATACCCTCGCCCTCAAGGAGCACTTGAGCAAAGGCGATCACGGTGGGGTCGGTTGTGCGCAGTAAAAGCTTCATGGGATTAGGTTTACCCGGGGTTGCACGCCCGTGTCGATACCTGAAGGGGATGTGATGAGCGGGATGGAAGCGGCGCAAAAACCGCATGATCGGCTGGCCGATGCTTTGGCCGACGATATGGCGGCGGTGAACCTGATGATCCGGGCACGGATGGCGTCGGAACATGCGCCGCGCATCCCCGAAGTCACCGCCCATCTGATCGAGGCGGGCGGCAAACGGCTGCGCCCGATGCTGGTCTTGGCTGCCGCGCGCCTGCTGGGCTATGCGGGGCCGTTCCATGTGCATCTGGCGGCTACGGTCGAGTTCATCCACACCGCCACCCTGTTGCACGATGATGTTGTCGATGAAAGCGCGCGCCGCCGCGGTCGTCCCACCGCGAACCTGCTGTGGGACAACAAATCTTCCGTCTTGGTCGGCGATTACCTGTTCGCCCGCGCGTTTCAGTTGATGGTAGAGCCCGCCAATCTGCGGGTGCTGGATATCCTCGCCAACGCTTCCGCCACCATTGCCGAGGGCGAAGTGCTGCAACTGACCGCAGCACAGGATCTGGCGACGACGGAAGACATCTACCTGCAAGTCGTGCGCGGCAAAACCGCCGCGTTGTTCTCTGCCGCCACCGAATCCGGCGCGGAAATCGCAGGCGGCACCCCGGCGCAGGTGAAAGCGCTGTTCGACTATGGCGACGCTTTGGGCATCGCCTTCCAGATCGTCGATGATCTCTTGGATTACGGCGGCTCGGCGGCGGTGATCGGCAAGAACACCGGCGACGATTTCCGCGAGCGTAAGCTGACCCTGCCGGTGATCAAGGCGGTGGCCAAGGCGGATGCGGAAGAACGCGCCTTCTGGGTGCGGGTGATCGAAAAGGGCCAGCAGAGCGACGGCGATCTGGAACATGCCCTAGCTTTGATGGCCAACCACGGCGCGATGGACGCCGCCCGCGCCGATGCTTTGGCTTGGGCCGCCCGCGCGCAAGCCGCTCTGCAAGCCCTCCCCGACCACCCTTTGCGCGCGATGCTGTCAGACCTCGCCGCCTATGTGGTCGAACGCATCAACTAGCCCGCTCCTCCGGCCTTTCAGCCGTCCTCGCTGCGGTTTCGCGATGCGCGACCGTAAGGGAGCAAAGAGCAGGCGGTTACGCCAGAACCGGCCCTGCTGCCACCCACCAAGCCGGGGCCTCCGCACGCAATGCCCCTGCGGCGGCCTTCGCCAATTCTTCGTTGGCGAACAGCCCGAAACAGGTCGCGCCCGAGCCTGACATCCGCGCCAGCAAACAGCCGGGCCGCGCCCAGAGCGCCGCTTTCACCGTTCCAATCGCCGGAGCCAAAGTCATCGCCGGGGCCTCAAGATCATTGCGCTGATCGCGCAGCCATACGGCCAGTTCCATGGCAGACTCGCAGATGGGCATTGCCTCCATTGCCGGATTATCTCTACACGACAAAGCCTTGAACACCTCAGGCGTGGCCACCGCCACCCCCGGATTGACCAGCACGACATAACATTCCGGCAAGGCGGGCAGGGGGGTTAACACCTCACCCACCCCCTGCATCCGCACCGGACGCCCCGCCAGACACACCGGCACATCCGCGCCCAAAGCCAGCACCGCCGCCGCATCCGGCCGCGCCATGCCGGACATCGCAGACAAAGCCCGCAACGTCGCTGCCGCATCGGCAGAGCCGCCACCGATCCCCGAAGCCACGGGCAAATGCTTCTCTAACACCAGCGCCCCCGCAACGCCCAAACACCGCGCCGCCCGCAGCACAAGGTTGTCGTCGCCAGACAACCCCGCCCCTTGCGGCCCTGTCACCGTCAGGCTTAACCGATCAGCGCGCACAGCTGTGATCCAATCGCCAACCCCGGCAAACACCACGATACTGTCCAACAGATGATAGCCATCCCCCCGCAGCCCCGTCACATGCAGCGCGAGATTGATCTTGGCCGGAGCAAACTCCCGCAATTTTAGCTCACGGCGTGGCAAGCGCCGCCTCAACCGGTTTCAACGGGGCCGCACCTTCAACGGCCAGCACGGCATCCAGCCCCTTCGCCAGCTTCAAGCGCAACCTAGCGGCCAGCTTGTCATCCGGCCCATAAGACAAAGCCCGCCGCCACTGATATTCCGCCTCACGCTTGCGCCCGACCGCCCAATACACATCGCCCAAATGATCCGTCACCGTCGCATCCACTGCCATCCGCAGCGACGCCTGCTCCATCGGCAACAGCGCATCCTGATAGCGCCCCAAGCGGTAATAGGCCCAGCCAAGGCTATCCAGAATAGCGCCATTGTCGGGCCGCATCAGCACCGCGCGTTTGATCATGGCCAAAGCCTCATCCAGCTTGCGGCCCTGATCGACAAGGCTGTAGCCGAGGTAGTTCAGCAGTTCGGGCTCATCCGGGCTGAGCGCCATTGCGCGGCGGAAATCAGCTTCGGCGGCGTCATAATGGCGCAACGCATCCGAAACAACGCCCCGGCTGTAGAACAACACCCAATGGCCAGGGGTGGGGTTCGGCACCATTTTGATCGCGGCATCATAGGCCTTATAAGCCTCGTCATAGCGCTTCTCGCGCCGCATTCCATCGGCCAAAGCCACCTGTACCGCCAGAATATCACCATGCGCCCGCGCCAGACCTTGCAGGATTTCCAAAGCCGCTTCGGGGTGGCCCGCAGCAAAACTCGCATTGGCGCGACCAATTTCTGCGGCATGGAAATTCAGGTCGGTCGGCGGCACCAAAGCATAGGCCGCCGTCGCCAAAGTGTGCTGGCCCTGCTGTTCCAACAGGCCCGCCACCAGCAATTCAGCCTCGGAGTTGTCGGGGCGCAGATACGCGGCGGCGCGGGCGTGCAGCAAGGTGTAGGAGGCATCCGCCTCGCCCTTCACCGCATTGGCCATGCTGTAGAACACTTCGCCGATGCCGTCGCTGGCATTGCGCGCGATGGTGAAGGGCAGCGGCTCGCCGGCAGCCAGACGGCGGCGCAGATCGTCGATTTCCAGATCATTGCCGGGCTGGAAATTGCGGTCAATCATCGCCACGGCATCAGAGTTGCGCTCCAGCTGGCTGAGGATTTCCACCGTCGCAATCAAGCCGCGCCGGGTCAGTGGAAAGCTTCCCGCAGCCTTGCCCGACAGGATGTTTTCGGCGCCCTCATAATCGCCTGCCGAGGCGAGTGCCAGCGCCTTGTGATACAGCCCAAACGCCTCTAACCCTTTGGTTTTCGACAGCTTATCAAAGCCTTCACTGGCTTCCGACATTCGCCCCAAGCCCAGCTTTGCCCAAGCCTTCACCAGATCATCCAGAACAGCGCCAGCCGATCCACCCGCAGCCTGCTCTTGCAGAATCGCCGCATAATCCTGCCGTTTGGCATCATCCGCGATCAAAACCACCGTCGCCGTCTGGCTTTTCGCCCCGGCTTTCTGCAAATCCCGCGCCAGTTTCGCAGCGCCTTCCATATCGCCCACACCAACATGCGCCATCACAGCGCCTTCCAGCAGCGCCGGATTGCTGGCATCGCCCGTTAAAGCCCGGCCATACCACTCCACCGCCGCCGCATAATCGGCCTGCGATGCAGCCACCCCGGCGGCGAGATAAGCCCCAGCCTCGCTGACCGGGCCTTCACTGACCGTGGTTTGCGTCGCATCGGGCTTCGGCTTCGTGGTTTCAGCCAGTGCGGCAAACGGCAAAACTGTCAAAGCAGAGGCCAGCAGCAGTTGCGTGCGGCGAGGCAGGGGAAATGGCATCCGGGGCGGCTCCTGTAAGCGTTGCCACAAAGCTAGAGCCGCGCGGGCCGAGAAGCAATGCGGGCCGGAGGCTTATCACCCCCAGCCCGCGCATCTTCGCTGATCCGACAGGGAAAGTCAGATCACATGTTTGAGGGACTACATATTCGGCCCGTTACATATTCGGCCCGTTACATATTTGGCCCGTCACATATTCGGATAATTCGGCCCGCCGCCGCCCATCGGCGTGGTCCAGACGATATTCTGCGACGGGTCTTTGATGTCGCAGGTTTTGCAATGCACACAGTTCTGGAAGTTGATCTGAAAGCGCGGTTCTTTGCCTGCTTCCGCGATCACCTCATACACCCCCGCCGGACAATAGCGTTGCGCAGGCTCGTTATACAGCGGCAGGTTGACCGATATCGGGATCGACGCATCCTTCAACTTCAAATGCGCGGGTTGGTTTTCATCATGGTTGGTGGCCGAGAATGCCACATTGGTCAAACGGTCAAACGACAGCACGCCATCGGGTTTCGGATACTCAATCGGTGCGTAATCCTTCACCAGCCCGGTTGATTCCGCATCGTTTTTGCCATGCTTCAAGGTGCCAAGAATGGTGAAGCCCAGCGTATTCGCCCACATATCCGCGCCGCCCAAGAACAGCGAGGCGACAAGGCCATACTTCGACCACAAAGGCTTGACGTTGCGCACTTTTTTCAGGTCAGCTGCAATCGGGCCACCGCGCACCAGCGTCTCATATTCGGTCAACTCGTCGCCCGAACGCCCCGCTGAAATCGCCACAAAGGCAGCCTCTGCCGCATCAATCCCCGACAGCATCGCATTGTGGTTGCCCTTGATGCGCGGCACGTTCACCAGCCCCGCCGAGCACCCCAGCAGCGCCACGCCCGGCGCCACCATCTTCGGGATCGACTGCCAGCCGCCCTCGCTGATCGCCCGCGCGCCGTAAGCTACGCGCTTGCCGCCTTTCAACAATGCGGCCACCATCGGATGATGCTTGAAGCGCTGGAATTCCATATAGGGATACAGATGCGGGTTCTTGTAGTTCAAATGAACCACAAAGCCGACATAAACCTGATTGTTCTCAAGGTGATAGATAAAACTACCGCCGCCTGCGTTAGACCCCAACGGCCAACCCATCGTATGCGTGACCGTGCCCAGCTTGTGCTTGGCCGGATCAATCTGCCAGATTTCCTTCATGCCAAGCCCGAACTTCTGCGGCTCATGCCCCTTGCTCAGATCATACTTGGCGATAACCTCTTTCGCCAAAGACCCCCGCACGCCTTCCGACAGGAACACATATTTCCCCGCCAGCACCATGCCCGGCTCATAGCTTGGCCCCGGCGTGCCATCGGCCAGCTTGCCGAATTCGCCAGCCACCACACCACGCACTTCGCCGTTCTCACCGTAAACTAGTTCCGAACACGCCATGCCGGGGAAAATCTCCACCCCCAGCCCCTCGGCCTGTTCCGCCATCCAGCGGCAGACATTCGCCATCGAGACAATGTAATTGCCGTGGTTGTTCATCAGCGGCGGCATCGGCCAGTTCGGAATCCGCGCCTTCCCGGCTGGCCCAAGAATATAGAAATTATCCTCGACCACAGGCGTGTTCAAAGGCGCGCCGCGGGCCTTCCAATCCGGGATCAGCTTGTTCAGCCCCACCGGGTCTAGCACCGCGCCGGACAGGATGTGTGCGCCGACTTCCGAGCCCTTTTCCAGCACCACAACCGTCAGATTGCTGTCCAACTGCTTCAGCCGGATCGCCGCAGACAGCCCCGCAGGCCCCGCGCCCACGATGACCACATCATAATCCATCTGCTCGCGCGCGATACCTTGCGACATCTCTTTCTCCGACTTGGCAATCCTTGGGCAAAATGCTGTTGCGTCATTGCCCGAACCGACAGTCAGGGTCAACCGTGACGCAACATCCCAAGCCTAAATCGCAGAACCTACGCAACATTCTTTCCCCGCTGCGACAGATTTTTTACCCCCGGCGACGGCCCCCCGCCGATTACAGGCTTTCCCCCTTGCAATCAGGGCGGCTGTCGGTTCAGGTATAGCCAAGAGTGGCGCAAGGTCATGGCTCATCCGGGCTGTGACCTTGTTATTTGCGTGAAGAGACAAATGGAAAAAATCCCAATGACCCGGCGCGGATTCACCGCTCTGGACGAAGAACTAAAGCAGCTGAAATCGGTGGAACGCCCCGCCGTGATCCGCGCCATTGCCGAAGCGCGCGAGCATGGCGATCTGTCGGAAAACGCCGAATATCACGCCGCCCGCGAGAAGCAGAGCTTCATCGAGGGCCGCGTCAAAGAGCTTGAGGCGCTGATTTCCCTCGCTGAAGTCATTGATCCCAGCAAGTTTTCCGGCACCGTCAAGTTTGGCGCCACGGTGACTTTGGTGGATGAAGAGACCAGCGAAGAAAAGACCTACCAGATCGTCGGCGAGCCCGAAGCCGATATCGAGCGCAACATGCTGAACATCCGCTCGCCCCTGGCCCGTGCGTTGATTGGTAAGGACAAAGGCGACTCGGTCGAGGTGAAAACCCCCGGCGGCACACGCGGCTACGAAATCCTCTCGATCCGTTACATCTGACCCCGTTCTGGGAATACGACATGTCCGAACCAGAAGAAACGCCCCGCAGCTTGGGGTCGCGCGCGCGCGGCATCGCCGATCCGTCGGTGAGTGCGACCGAATGGGTCGCCGCCGTGATGAGCCTGCTGTGGGTGCTGGCGGTCGGCGGCTATTTCCTGACCGGCCCGGTGGAAGCGGGCGTGCTCGGCTATGTGTTGACCCTCCTGGCAGTTTTCCTGCCACTGGCGCTGATCTGGGCTGCGGTGACGACCTTGCGCTCGGTGCGGTCCCTGCGCGCTGAATCGGCGCGGTTGCAGGCGACGGTAGAGGCGATGCGCGCGGCCTATCTGTCGGGCCAACAGGGCGGGATGCGGCCATCGGTGGAGCGCAAGCTGGACGAGATTGCCGCCACCGCCAAACACACCGAAACCGCGCTTGCCAGCTTCAACTCGCGCCGCGACTCTGGGCTGACCGTGCCGTCAGCCGACCGCAAAGCCGCATTGGTGGCCCCGCAGTTGCAGCCAGAGGCAGAACAGCCCGGCCTGGCTTTGGGCACGCCGTCGGAGTCGATGCGCGCGCCTTTGTCGGTGCAGGATTTCACCCGCGCCGTGCAATTTCCTGAAAGCCCGGACGACAAAGAAGGTTTTCGCGCTTTGCGTCTGGCGCTGGAAGACCGCAACGTCGCCAAACTGATCCGTGCCGCCCAAGACGTGCTGACCCTGCTCAGCCAAGAGGGCGTCTTCATGGATGATTTGAAACCCGAACGCGCCCGGCCCGAGCTGTGGCGCAAATTTGCGGGTGGAGAGCGTGGCCGTGGCATCGCAGCCCTTGGCGGCATCCGCGACCGCTCGTCGCTAGCGCTGACCGCAGGCCGGATGCGCGAAGACCCGGTGTTCCGCGACGCCGCCCACCACTTTTTGCGCACCTTTGACCGGGTGTTTTCCGAGTTTGAGAAGGTGGCGAGCGATCAAGACCTGTCCGATTTGGCAGACACCCGCACCGCAAGGGCGTTCATGTTGTTTGGCCGGGTGACGGGGACGTTTGACTGACCGCGAACCCGTTGCCGCCTCGGGGGGCATCGAGCCCCCCGAGGCGGCGCTGCCGGGGGATGATCTTTGAGCGCAGGATTGCAGATAAAGCTGGAGCCTCCGGCGGGAGTATTTCAAAAAGAGCAACTGCTTGGTGCGCTCTGGGTGCAGGACAGTGCGGAGCAGATGAAAAATTAACAAACCCTCAATGCGCATCTGTAAGCCATTGATTTTATATGTGCCCATCTCGTGCCCACGCGTGGACATCAAGCTTTAGACCGATTTCACCATCGTGATCGCAGCGCGAAATCCGAACGCATAGCGCAGCAAACCCAGCTGCTGGGTCTTCTCGACACGGTAGCCCAGCCGCTGATACAGCGCCCTTGCGCGTTCGTTGCTGTCGATCACCTCCAGTCGCACCGACCCATAGCCGCGCGCCCGCGCCTGATCTTCGATCGCGGCCATCAGCGCGCTTCCGATGCCCAGACTGCGGGCCGATGCGGCGACACAGATCCCGTCGAGCAGGAAGTGATCCTGCGCGGCCGCATCGCTGAGCATCCACAGCAGCGGCAGCCGCCACGCAGCACCAAGGGTGCCATAAATCGCGCGGATATCGGCAACCTCGCCGCCCGCAAAGCTGCCTGCGGGGGTTTTGAAGCCGGCCATGCCTAGGAGATGGCCGGTGTCATCCAAGGCGACGATCGCATGATGGGCGCGAAGCACGCGGCTGAGGAAGCGGTGGGCTTTCGGAGTGGGGCCCATCACGCGGCCCAGTTTACCGCCGAAGGCTTGCCAATACAGCGTCACGGCCTCGGCGCGCAGGGCTTCGGGCAGGCCGAGCTTGTAGGTGATGTTCATGACAGCGCGGCCAGCAGGGCGGCGGTGTGGCCTGCGCCGAGGATCCAACCTTCTTCCGCGCAGGGCGGAGTGTCGAGCAGCGGGGCGAGGCGGTTTTGCTGGGAGAGGGTGAACAGGGCTTGGGCGAGCAGGCGGACTTGGGCTTCATCCTTGATCGCCGCAGGGTCTGCGGTGACGGCTGTGCTGATCAGCGAAGGGTAGACTTCGGCCAAGGTGATTTGCGCGGGGGGATCGAAGGGCCAGACGGCGACCGTTGGGTGCTGCGAGAGGCGGTGGATCATCGGTTGGCCGATCAGGCCTTGGCTGCCAGCCGCGCCGGTGGTGTAAAGCTTCCAGACCGGTTGAGCGCGGGGAACCAGAGTTTCGACGGCGCGGCGTTCTGAGAGGTTCAGGGCGTTGTAATTGATGGATTTTGTGGGGGAGAGGTCGGGGAGGTTCAGTCTGGCGGGGCGACCCCAGAAGGGGCCTTTTGAAGCGGCGGTCGCAAAGTGGCGGTTGATCTGGGCTGCGACCTGGAAGCGGTTGTTGCGGTTGTCGGGGGCGTCTTCGATATGTGCGGCCAGCCATGCCCAGACGGCGCGGGCATTGGCGGTTCCGGTCAGGCGGGCGGCGAAACCTTTGGGGTAGCCCATCGGAAAATCGCAGCCGATCAGCAGGGATTGGCCTTTGACAACAGCGCTGTCTATCGCTTGCGACAGGGCTGCTTCGGCGCTGGCGCGGCTGCGGTGGTAGGTGCTTTGCGCGCCATCCGCGTCGATGTGGCCTAGCCAGAT
The DNA here is from genome assembly GCF_049896245.1 of Cypionkella sp. TWP1-2-1b2. Taxonomy (NCBI): domain Bacteria; kingdom Pseudomonadati; phylum Pseudomonadota; class Alphaproteobacteria; order Rhodobacterales; family Paracoccaceae; genus Cypionkella; species Cypionkella sp. TWP1-2-1b2. The sequence continues at coordinate 127,988 of NZ_JAFCTX010000007.1, forward strand.
CGCGTCAGCAGAGGCACGGGCGGGGGACAGGGCCGAGGACGCCGACCAGTCCGCCACGATCACCTGGTCAAAGCGTTGCAAGGCCAACCTCGGCGAGAATGAAATCGGCGATTTGCAGGGTGTTGTTCAGGTCGAGCACGGGCACCGGAAGTGCGTCCAGCGTCATATCGGTCGCAACAGCGCGCACCAGTGGATCATTGGGCTGGATCAGATCGTGGCCAGCCTCTTGCCGGAACACCTCGATCTTGGCATGGGCGTCGCGTTTGTAGCCTTCGACCAGAATCAGATCGACGGGGGCCATGCGCGACAGCACTTCCGCCAGATCAGGCTCTGGCCCGCGATGTTCGCGCATCAGGGCAAAACGATGGGCCGAGGCCAAAACCACCTCGGACGCGCCTGCCGCGCGGTGGCGGTGACTGTCTTTGCCGGGTTGGTCCAGATCGACATCGTGATGCACGTGCTTGACGGTGGATACGGTGAAGCCGCGCCGGGTGATTTCTGTCACCAAACGCTCCATCAGACTGGTTTTGCCAGAGTTTTTCCAACCAATGACACCGTAAACCCTCATAGCGCGCCCCGGATCAGCGCTTCGGCTTCGGCAAGGTCTGCCGGGGTGTTCAGGTTTTGAAAGGCGGCCTCATCCGGGAAATAGGCGCGGGCGGCGTGGTGGGCATCGGTGAAGGCCAGCACACGGGGTTTCGCACCAGAGCCAAGGAAGGCGGCGAGCGCTTCGGTCAGGCTAACGGGCCAGATCGCGCAGGTCGGGTGATCTTTCGCTGCATGGGCAATGGCAAGGCCTTCCGGCGCGCTTTCAGCCGCCAGACAAAGCTGCGGCACCAGATCGCAGGGGGAAAAGGGGGTATCGACCGCCAAAGTCACCACAGCAGTCGCGCCCAAAGGCGCCGCCCACCGCAACGCCGCCAGCACGCCAGACAATGGCCCCAGCGGAGTTTCATCCAGCAGAACCGGCACGCCATACCCCGCAAACCGCGCCAAATCGCCGTTGGCCGAGATCGCCAAACGCTCCACCTGCGGCTCAAGCCGGGCGATGGCGTGGCCGAGCAGGCTTTGCCCGGCCAATCGCACCGCCGCCTTATCGCCCCCCATCCGACGGCCCGCGCCACCTGCCATAACGCATCCAAAAATCCGCACCTTGACCCCTTCAAATTCGCCCTGCAAAGGCCTAAGCCGTTCCGCATCCGGCGTAAAGCCACCCCAGACCCCCGAGGTGCGATGTCTGCCCCCCAGAATACCACGCGTGAAAGCTATCTGCGCGGTGTGCGTGCCGCCTTGCCGTTTGCTGTGGTGATCGTGCCGTTTGCGATGCTGTTTGGGTTGCTGGCATCCGAGGCTGGCTTGCAACTTTATGAAATCGTGGCGTTTTCAGTGTCGGTCTTCGCGGGTGCGTCGCAATTTGCCGCCCTGCATCTGCTGCAAGATCAAGCGCCGCTGCTGGTGATTTTGGCAACGGCACTGGCGGTCAATCTGCGGATGCTGATGTATTCTGTCACCCTCGCGCCGCATCTGGGCGCAGCACCCTTGGGCGTGCGGGCGGTGATGGCCTATCTGCTGGTGGATCAAAGTTTCGCGCTTTCGGTCGCCGAATATGACAAACGCCCCAGCATGACCCTGCCCGAAAAGACCGCATATTTCTTTGGCGCAGTCACCCCCGTGCTGCCGCTGTGGATGGGATCAACCGTGGCCGGGGCGGTCGCGGGCAGGGCGATCCCGCCGGAATATGCCTTGGATTTCGCTGTGCCGATTGCGTTTCTGGCCATGACAGCACCGATGATCCGCTCTTGGCCCCATGCGCTGGCGGCGGGGCTATCGGTGGTGCTGACGCTTGCTTTGACGGTGCTGCCCTATGGAACCGGGCTGCTCGTAGGCTCCACCATTGGCATGGCGGCGGGGGCTGGGTTTGAATATTGGCGCGAGAAGGCCATCACATGATTGATCGCACGCAGTTCTGGATCGTTGTGGTGGTGCTGGGCCTTGCCACCTACGGCATAAGGTTCTCATTCCTCGGTCTGCTCGGCAATCGCGCGCTGCCGGGCTGGTTGCAGCGCAGCCTGCGCTATACTGCCGTTGCGGTGCTGCCCGCATTGGTCGCGCCCGCCGTGTTATGGCCGCCGGCAACCGGCGGTGAGCCCGACGCGGCACGGCTTTTGGCCGCTGCGGTGACGGTTGTGATCGGGCTTGCGACGCGGCAAATGATCATTGCCGCTGTCGCCGGAGTGGTCACGCTGCTGGGCGTGCCACTTTTGCTGTAGCGTTTACGGCGCGGGTGCAGCCGCCGCCGCTTGCACCATCAGAACGCCGTGGTTGTTATCGGCGTCGTCATCGGTGATCACTTTGCGGGTGGCACCCGGCAGTTGGGCGAATTCCTTCATCAGCTTGTTCGGATACCAGGTGCCGCTGATCGCCTCAAAGCCCGGAACCCCGTGCAGGATTGACGACACCGAATGGGCGCATTGCGCGCTGGGCACCGATCCGTAGGCTTCGGCGCGCTGTTTCACCAATTCGGCGATCTCAGGCGTCACCACCACGGTTTGCTCGATCACGTTGAAAGTCTCACGCGCGTGATAATCAATGTAGAAGCTGATCATTTTTGGGGTGACGCCATAATGCACGTCGCCACGCTCGGGCAGATAGGGGTGATACCAAGTGCCTGCGGGGTCAAACATCACCTGCTCCGAGGCGTTGATCAACAGGCCAGAATGTGCGCCAGAACCGTTGCGGGTGCTTTGCACCGTGAACAGCGTGATGGTGCGCGGCGGTTCGGCCACGAAATGCGCACCGGGGGCCGCCATCTGGGCATCGGTCGCCCATTTTTTGTCGCCCGAACAGGCAGATAGCGCCAAAAGCGCCAGAACGGCAAAGGCCTTGAAGTTCATTTTACGGTTCCGGGGCTAAAGCGGTTGGGGTTTTCACGAACGCATAAGTATCGCAAAACGCGTTCGAGTGAAGCGAGAGGCCGAGTGAAGTAAAGGATTGGGATTTCCGATTCAGTGTAAACCCGAACCACGAAAGGATCAGGCGTTGACGAGTGCCATGAAGATCAGGATTGCGACCGAGATGATCGCACCCCAAGTCGCCATGCGGATAAAGCCATCAAAGGTTTTTTCCTGCACGTGCGTATCCATGCTGCCCGGTTTGTGTTCGGCCATTTGAGCGTCCTTTCAGAGTTGTTGTTTTGCCAATAGCCGATTCAGGTCCGGCTGTCACGGGGCGTAGCGGGTTGCGGTGCAGAGAAAATGTCGCGCTTCAGGCCGAGGCATCGCCAGACTCGCCGCCCATCCAGCCGGTGGCTAAACGAAAGCCGATGCGGGTGGGTGGCGATTCTGGCGCCGATTTCGGCACGGCGCGCAGCAGGACGGAAAGCTGGCTGACATGCTGGATCAGTTGGGTCTTCATGCCGTCCTCATCGCGGCCATAAAAGGTCAGCAGATCAGGTTCAAAAAACCCCAAGCCTTCGATCTTCAGCACGCCCGCTTGTGATCCGGTAAAGCCCATCGCAATTTCCTGCTGGGCGTCAAGATGGCTTTCAAAGTTGCGGATATACAGGATGATCCGCTCGTAGGCCCATTCGGCGGGGCTTTTCTCGGCCAAGGGGCGGCGTTGCAGGGCGGCTGGCAGCGGTTGTTGCTCGGCGGTCAGCGGGGCTGCCGGATCGGCATGGATCGCATGGGCGCGCGGCAGGCCGGCGGCTTTGGCGACCGCGGCACTCAGGGCGGCTTCGGATTTTGGCTCAAGCTTGGGCATGGTGGCTCCTTACAGAGCCTGCCAAACCCAAGCCCCTCCGGTATTCAGAGAACGCGAAACCTGGGCCCGCTTCAAGAGATAGTTCAGATGCGCCACCGTCTCGACAAGGGCGAGGCCATGCTGGCTGCCGGTGATCTCGCGCTTGAACAGCGGCACGAAGCATTGTGCGGCGGTGTGCGGGGTGGCCAAATGGCCCAGCAACCGCGTCAGCGCGCTTTCGTGGTTCTCGGCCATCTGGATCAACCGGAACGGCAGGCCGATGAACGGCAGCTTATGCCCCGGCAGCACAAGGTGATCTGCCCTCGCATGGGGCGCAAAGCCGCGCGTGCTGTCCAGCCATTCGCCCAGCGGGTCCGCGTCGGGTTCTGTCGGGTAGACGCCGATATTGGCCGAGATACCGGGGAGAAGTTGATCACCGCCCAAAATCAGATGGTCATCCATGCTCCACAATGTCGCGTGATCGGGCGCATGGCCTTGACCCAAGCGCACCAACCAGCGCCGCCCGCCAGCGCTGATCACGTCACCCTCGGCAATGCGGGTGAAGCCTTGCGGCATCGCCTCGACCACATCGGCGAAGTTGAACGGGCGCTCGCTGGCCTTTTGCGCGCGCAAGGCGGCATCAACCCCGGCGCGCTGGTAATACAGCAGCGATTCCGGGGTGGTTTTCGCCTGCTCATCCAGCACCAACATCCGCGCATAAAGCCAGGCGGTGCGGGTGGTGATCAATTCCACCCCCTGCGCCTGAAACCAGCCGGCAAGGCCGATATGGTCGGGGTGATGATGCGTCACGATCAGACGCCGCACCGGCTTGCCCGCCAGCGGTCCTGCGATCAGCGCCGCCCAAATCGCCTTGGTTCGGCGGCTGGACATCCCGGTATCGACCAGCGTCCAGCCGTCGCGATCATCCAGCGCGTAGATGTTGACGTGATCCAGGGCCATCGGCAGCGGCAGACGCATCCACAAGATATGCGGTGCAATTTCAACCGCTTCGCCCTCGGCAGGCGGGGCGTCCCATGGGTGGTGGATGGCATTGCTCACGCGCTCAAAGCCTCAGGCGTCAGCGCATAAAGTCCGGCGGCCCCCTCGCGCAGCTGCGCCAGCAAAGGCGCGTATTCGGGCAGCAACCGCTTGATGGCAAACTGCGCAAGGGGCAGGCGGGTGGGATCGGCAAGCGCCGCTTTTAGGTGGAAATGCCCGCCCAACACACGGGCGAAGGCGCGCAAGCAAGGCACCGCACCGGCAAAGCGATCATTCTGGGCCATGGTATTCAGCGCTTCGGTCGCTTCGCGCAGGGCTTCCGCCGCGGTCCAGACTGCGCCCGCCAGATCAGGCAGGCTGGGCCGCGCGCTTTCTGCCGCCGCCTGCACCTCGTCAAACAACCGATATGCGGCCTCGCCATTGTCCATCATCTTGCGGGCGACCAGATCCATCGCTTGAATCCCATTGGTACCTTCATAAATTGCCGTCACCCGCACATCGCGCGAAAACTGCGCCGCCCCGGTTTCCTCGATAAACCCCATACCGCCATGCACCTGCACGCCCAGATGCGCCACCTCACAGCCGATATCGGTGCCATAAGCCTTGGCGATCGGCGTCAACAAGGCCGCCCGCGCCAGCCACTCTGCCGCACCCGTCGCACGCCCCATATCAATCGCCACCGCGCAAGCCAGACCAATGGCGCGGGCGCTGAACACCTCGGCCTTCATCTGCGCCAGCATCCGGCGCACATCGGCATGGTCGATGATCGCACCAGACCCCAGCGGCGTCTTGCCCTGCTTGCGCTCCATCGCATAAGCCAAAGCCTGCTGAAATGCTGCTTCGGCCACCGCCACGCCCTGCATCCCCACGCCCAACCGCGCGTTGTTCATCATGGTGAACATCGCGGCCATGCCCTTGTGCTTCTCGCCAACCAGCCAGCCCTGCGCCCCATCATACTGCATCACAGCGGTGGGCGAGCCGTGCAGGCCCAGCTTATGCTCCAGACTGACCACCTTCAGATCGTTGCGCGCACCCAGGGTGCCATCGGCATCCGGGATCAACTTGGGCACCATGAACAGGCTGATGCCCTTGGTGCCTTCCGGTCCATCCGACAGTCGGGCGAGCACCAGATGGCAGACATTGTCCGAGAAATCGTTATCGCCCCAAGTGATGTAAATCTTCTGCCCGGTGATCGCATAAGTGCCGTCGCCACGATCTTCCGCTTTCGTCCGCACCGCACCCACGTCTGATCCCGCCTGCGGTTCGGTCAGGTTCATCGTGCCGCACCATTCGCCCGACACCAGCTTGGGAATATACAGGGTTTTCAACGCATCCGAGGCGTGATGCTCTAGCGCCTCAATCTGGCCTTGCGTCATCAACGGGTTCAGTTGCAACGCAAGACAAGCCGAGCCCATCATGTCATTGACGCAAGTGGCCACCGAAATCGGCAGCCCCATGCCACCATATTCCGGGTTGGCCGCCATGCCAATCCAACCGCCCGTGGCAATAGCGCGGTAGCCTTCCGCAAAGCCCGGAGAGGTGCGCACCACGCCATTTTCCAGCCGTGCCGGGGTTTTGTCGCCTGCACGGTTCAGCGGCGCGAGGCTGGTTTCGCACAGCTTGCCCGCCTCGGCCAAAATCGCGGCCACCGTGTCAGCGCTGGCATCGGCGAAACGCTCCGTCGCCGCGACCTCAGCGAATCCGACCACATCCAGCAGAAAGGCAAATTCAGACAGCGGGGCGCGGTAGGGCATAGCAAACTCCGGGACAGGCGGCTTGGCAATGGAAGGGTGGGCGAGGGCAGATTGGGCGGGGGCAGGGTTGGCAAGGCCAGAGATCGGGCGTAAAGAACCGCCCAAGCGAAGAATATTCCTGCCACCCCGCGCATCAAGCCCTACGCTACGTCACAAAAGATGAACGAAACAGAAACCCTTACCGCCACGCCCGAAGGCCTTGCCCGCGCCGCTGCGATCCTCGCTGCGCAGGGGCTTGTCGCCTTTCCGACCGAGACGGTTTACGGCTTGGGCGGCGATGCGCGCTCCGATCTGGCGGTGGCGCGGATTTTTGACGCCAAGGGGCGGCCAAGGTTCAACCCTTTGATCGTGCATGTGCCGGATCTGGCGGCGGCGCGGACCTTTGCAATCCTTGATGCCCGCGCCGAAGCGGTGGCCGCGGCGTTCTGGCCCGGACCCTTGACGCTGGTTTTGCCGCTGCGGGCAGACGCGGGCCTGTCGCCACTGGTGACGGCAGAACTGAACACAGTTGCGATCCGCATCCCCGCGCATCCGGTGGCGCAAGCCTTGCTGCGGGCGTTTGGTGGGCCTCTGGCTGCACCTTCTGCCAATCCGTCAGGCCGGGTTTCCCCCACCCGTGCGGCGCATGTATTCGACGGTCTTTCAGGCCGGATTGACGCGGTGTTGGATGGCGGAACCTGTGCTGTAGGCGTGGAATCCACCATTCTCGGGTTGGTCGGAGAACCAGCACTTTTGCGTCCCGGTGGCATCGCGACCGAGGCTTTAGAGACCATGCTGGGCCCGCTTGCCAGCGGCGGCAATGCGGAAAAACCCAATGCCCCCGGCCAGTTGGCCTCGCACTATGCCCCAGGTGCTGCGGTGCGGCTGAACGCAGACACGCGCCTGCCCGGTGAGGTGCGCTTGGGCTTTGGGCCGGGTGATGCCGATCTGAACCTTTCTGCAAAGGCTGATCTGATCGAGGCCGCAGCGAACCTGTTCCATATGCTGCGCGAAGCCGATGCCTTGGCAGGTCAGGGCGGGCGCATTGCGATCGCCCGCATCCCGCAACAGGGTCTTGGCCGCGCGATCAATGATCGTTTGCGAAGGGCTGCGGCACCCCGAGGCTGACATTTTATCGCTTAGAGATAGAATAACCACAATATCTTGTGGAAAAGAGCCAAAAAATCTAGAAAAAACACAAGTCATTCCCAGCGGGGAAGAATCTGCAGGGTTTATAAAAGCGTCACGCGCGCAGGCGGCAACCCGTCAATCTGAACCTCGCAGGTCTGCCCGCGCGCAATCGGGCCGACCCCCGCGGGTGTTCCGGTGAAGATCAGATCGCCCGCCTTCAACGTAACCAAGCGCGACAGATGCGCGATAATGCCAGACACCGGCCAGATCATCTCGGCCAGATCGGCGTCTTGTGTCACGCGGCCATCGACCATACAGCGGACACGGCCCTTTGGTGCGCCTTGATCCGCAGGCCGCAACGCCCCGACCACCGCCGAATTGTCAAACCCCTTCGCCATATCCCAAGGTCTGCGCGCGGCTTTCGCCTCGGCTTGCAAATCGCGGCGGGTCAGATCGTTGCCCGCAGCATAACCCCAGATCAGTGCCAAAGCCTGATCCTCGGGCACAAAGCTGCCGCCTTTGCCCAAAGCGACCACCAGTTCGGCCTCATGATGCAGATCAGCGGTGGCGCTGGGGTAGGGGAGTGCGGCACCGGAATCCACCATCGCATCACCGGGTTTGGTGAAAAAGAACGGCGGTTCGGCACTGGGGTCATGTCCCATCTCGCGGGCATGTTCAGCATAGTTGCGCCCGACGCAGAAGATCCGCCGTACTGCAAAACGCGCGTTGCTGCCTGCCACTGCCACCGAAGGCACCACAGCAGGCGGCAGCACGAAATCCATCACGACCCCATCGTAAAGCAGGTCACGCCACGCGCTTGCAGGCGACGACAGGCCAGATCGGCCTCTTTTTGGCTAAGACCAAGGAAGTTTGCATCAAATCCGGCGCTTTTCTGCACGACTTTGCGCAGGGCATCGCCCAGCGTGGCGTTTTCCGACAGCAGGGTTTTCATCAGCACCCGATCCGCCTCGCCATAGCTGTTGAAGCGGCCGATATTGATGCCATAGCCTTTGCCGCCCGAGGTTGAAACATTGGTCACCACCTCCTCGGCGGCGGGTTGTTCGGTTTGGGCGACCACCACCGCTTCATCATAGATCGGGGCGTTGTGCTTGGGTTTGGCGGGCGCCGAGACCAGTTGCACCGATTGCGGATTGGCGGCTGTGGCTTTGATTGACAACTCTGCCGGGGCTTCAACAGCGGCGAGTTCCACCGCTTGGGCTTCCAGCGAGTCTGGTGCAGGTTCAGCCGTGGCTTCGGCCAAGGCACCTGCGATGTCATCGGCCATCGCATTGACCGCCTGATCTGCTGCCGCCATGCTGACCGCATCGCTGGGCTGAGCCACCGGACGCGCATTGGGGCGGGGTGATGACGACACCGCCATCACCAGCCTGATCGTCTTGGCCGGGCCACCGCCGCCTTCTTCTTCCATCTCGGTTCCAGACTCGGCACCGGTATCCGCCTGCGCCACCAATTCCTGATCGGCGCTATAGGCCGGGGCAACCGGCTGCTGCACGGCGCCGCCCTTCTGAGCCTTGCGGAAACCCAGATCGAGCAGTTCTGTCATCTTGGCATTGCGCATCGGGGTCGAAGTGCCGCCGAACACGGTGGCAATGATCCGCACGCCATCCCGTTCAGCCGAGGCGGTCAGGTTAAAGCCCGCAGGCCCGGTGTAGCCAGTCTTGATGCCATCGGCACCCTTGTAGCTGTCGAGGAATTTGCGGTTGGTGTTGGCCACTTTCGCCATGCCAGCATCAGTGCTGCGGCGCGAGAAGATGTTGTAATATTGCGGATAATCATAGAATAAATGCCGCCCCATGACCGTCATGTCATGCGCGGTGGAAAGATGGCCCTTCGCGGTCAGCCCGTTGGCATTTTTGAACGTCGAATTGTTCATTCCCAGCTGTTTGGCGGTGCGAGTCATCCGCGCGCCCCATTTTTCCGGCGTGCCCTCAAAATAATCACCAATCGCGGCAGCGGCGTCATTGGCCGATTTCACTGCAGCAGCACGGATCAGGTAACGCAACTGAATCTTCTGCCCTGCCTTCAGGCCCAAGCGCGACGGCGGCTGCGCGGCTGCATTTTTCGACACGGTGATCATCGTGTCGAGCGAGACATTGCCCGCCTCAATCTCGGAAAACGTGATGTACAGCGTCATCATTTTGGTCAGAGAGGCCGGATGCAACCGGGTGTCGGCGTTTTCAGAATACAGCGTCTCACCGGTGCGCGCGTCCATCACGAAGGCGGCGTAGGGGGCGGCCTTGGATTCTTGCGGGCCGGAACAAGCGGCCACAAGGCTAAGCGCTGCCAACAATAGAAAATGACGGACATACTGCCCAATATGGCATACTGCCGATTTGCTCATTTTTCTGCCTCGTTTGCCCCTCATTGATCGGGAGCTTTATTCTGCTTGTCAAAAAACTAGCATGACTGCTGATTCAGGAAAACCCCTCATTCTGAAAGCACTTCCGGGTTTTATAAACTGTGGTTTATGTGCCGAAATGGTGCCTTGCGCCCTAGGGCTTGTGGGAGTTTTGCAGATTCGCCACAAGATCGGGCAGGTCAGCAAGACTGCTCAGGCTGAAAAAACGCGCATCATCCGTGGGGGCATCGGCGTGTTCCAGCGCCCAGGTCAACCCATGCGGGATATGCACGCCGTAAGCCCCCGCAGTGATCGCGGGAATCACATCCGATTTCAGCGAGTTACCGACCATCAGCGCCTGATCCGCGCCAGTACCATGACGGGCGAAAATCGCCGAGTAGGTTTTTGCGGTCTTGTCTGACACGATCTCGACGCCGTGAAACAGATCACCAAGCCCCGATTGCGCCAGCTTGCGTTCCTGATCCAGCAGATCGCCCTTGGTGATCAAAACGACTCGGTGGCTGGCCGCCAAGGTCTTCACCGCCGCGCGCGCATGCGGCAAAAGTTCAATCGGATGCGCCAGCATCTCGCGCCCGGCTGCCATGATCTCGGCAATCACCAAAGACGGCACCCGGCCCTCTGTGACCTCAATCGCGGTCTCGATCATCGACAGGGTAAAGCCCTTCACGCCAAAGCCATACTGCCCCAGATTGCGCCGCTCGGCTGCCAAAAGCTGGCCATGCAGATGGTCCGCATCAACGTAATCGACCAGCAGCTGCGTGAAGCGATCCTGCGTAAGCCGAAAGAAACTTTCGTTCTGCCACAGCGTGTCATCGGCATCAAAACCTATCGTTGTCAGCATATTATCCCCCTGCGCGGGCATCATCCAAGTTGAGGGTCTTTTCGCAAGCCGGAAATGCGCTATATTAAATGAGCGAAGCCAAAATTGCGAATCTGCCAAACGGAGCCTATCCGCGTGAACCCCATTGCTGGCCTGACCGATCTGATGATGTCCGATGCGCCGAATGGCCCCGGCAATGATACCTCTATATTGACCAAAACCAAAAGCAAGACCCAGCGGCCTCCGCTGTATAAAGTCATGCTTTTGAACGACGATTACACACCGATGGAATTCGTCGTGCACATACTGGAGCGGTTTTTCGGCCTTAATCACGCGCAAAGCTTTGAGATCATGCTGGCGGTTCACAAGAAAGGTCTGGCAGTCGTCGGCGTGTTTTCCTATGAGATTGCCGAGACCAAAGTGGCGCAAGTGATGGATTTTGCCCGCCGCCACCAGCATCCGCTGCAATGCACGATGGAAAAAGAATAGACCTTTAGTCAGAACAGGCGGCTTTCATGCGCTCGGCCCGGTTGGAATTGGCGCTGCAAAGCGGCGCTTTTGTGTTGCCTGCTTCGGGCGATATTATGGTGCTGCGGCCCCGCGCGGGCGATGATTTGTCGTCGCTGCCGCAGACCCGCGTGGTGGTGAAAACCGGCTTCAAGCCCGATCACGATTATTTCGCAGCGCAAGGCTATCGCACCGAAGGTTCGGGCAGTGTCGCCATAGTCTGCGTGCCCCGGGCCAAGGCCGAAGCACGGGCTTTGATGGCCGAGGCTATCAGTGCGGATGTGATCGTGGTCGATGGCCAAAAGACCGATGGGGTCGAGGCGTTGCTAAAGGACTGCAAGGCGTTGGGCCTTGAGGTTGGCGACGCTTTGTCGAAAGCCCATGGCAAGCTGGCGGTGGTGAAACCGGCCCCGGCGTTGGCCGAATGGGCGGCGAAACCCTTGCAGGTTGAGGGTGGCTTCCAAACCCTGCCTGCGGTGTTCTCCGCCGATGGCCCTGATCGCGGCTCGGCCCTGCTGGCCGAAGCCTTGCCCGCCAAACTCGGCGCGCGGGTGGCTGATCTGGGTGCGGGGTGGGGTTATCTTTCCCGCGCCATTCTGACCCGTGAAGGCGTCAAAGAACTCGATCTGATCGAGGCCGAGGCCGAAGCTTTGACCTGTGCGAAGGTCAATATTCCCGACGCGCGTGCCAAGTTTCACTGGGCCGATGCGACCACCTTCAAGCCCGCGCGATTATGGGATTCTGTGGTGATGAACCCGCCGTTTCACATGGCCCGCGAAGTGGATACCGGGCTGGGCATGGCTTTTATCAAGGCAGCACAAAAGGGTCTAAGCCCTTCCGGCAGTCTATTTATGGTCGCCAATCGGCACCTTCCCTACGACAAGCTGCTGGTGACACTGTTCAAACAGGTTGAAGAAATCGGCGGCGACAAGGCGTTCCGGGTGACGCGCGCATCTTATCCAATCCGCACGCGGTAATTTCTGCTGGTGGCCTTGGCAACGCGCTGGGGGTTTCACACCCCCAGACCCCGGTGGGATACTTGAGCAGAGAGGATGACAATTTTAGTCAAATTGCCGCTGCCTACTCTGGATACTGCGCCTTGCAGGCTTTGATAGACGGAGCCGCAGCCTTGGCCTGCGCTGCGCGCTTGGCTTTCAGGCTATCGAGTTTGGCCGATTCCGCACCAAGGTCGATGGCTTTGGGGCGTTGCTCGGTATAGTCCACATCATCAAAGCACATGCTTGGACCCGCATCAGGTTTGCCAGGCTTGCCGCCACGAAAGCCGCATTGCCGCCAAACGGTGCGCGAAAGGGTAACGGTTTCATAGGCATAGCCATGCTGGATATTGCCCTCCGTCTCGGCAATCAACCGATCCACCACGCGCATGTCGCGGGTAGCTCCACTGATGCAGTTCTCTTGCGGCGTGCCGCAGGCCGACAAGATCAGCAGGGCGGGGATCAGGATACGTTTCATCGGCGACTCACAAATAGGATGCTGGCTTTACTATAGCCGTCCCAGTTTGATATGCCATAACAGCGGCTCAAAGCTGCGGAATATAAGCGAAAAGGGCGGGGCATGGCGGGGGATTTCAGCACGGAAAAGGCACAAGCCTCGGCTTGGTTTCGCAGATTGCGCGATCAGATTGTCGCGTCGTTTGAGGGGCTTGAGACAAGCCACGGCAAAGCTGCGCGCTTTGAGGTGACACCGACTGCCCGCGCCGATGGCGGTGGCGGGCTGATGTCGGTGCTGCGCGGCGGCGCGGTGTTTGAAAAGGTCGGCGTCAATGTCTCGGAAGTGCATGGCGTTTTGGGCGAGCGCGCACAAAAGGCGATGGCCGCGCGGGGTGTGCCGGGAATGGATACCGATCCCCGCTTTTGGGCGAGCGGGATTTCTTTGGTCGCCCACATGATCAATCCGCATTGCCCGGCGGTGCATATGAACACGCGGATGTTCTGGACCCCCCACGCTTGGTGGTTCGGCGGTGGTGCGGATTTGAACCCTTGTCTGGAATACCCCGAGGATACCGCGCATTTTCACGGCCAGATGCAGGCGGCTTGCGATGCGCATCACCCGGATTATTATGCGAAATTCAAGGCTTGGGCGGATGAGTATTTCTTCATCCCGCACCGGGGCCGGGCGCGCGGCGTGGGTGGGATTTTCTATGATGATCTGAACACTGGCGATTGGGCAGAGGATTTTGCTTTGACGCAGGACGTGGGCCGCGCCTTCCTGCCTGCCTTCGTGCCGCTGACCGAACGCCGCTTGCCCACGCCGTGGACCGAGGCTGACCGTGAGGCGCAGTTGATCCATCGCGGGCTTTATGCCGAATACAACCTTGTTTACGACCGTGGCACCAAATTTGGCCTCGAATCCGGCCATGATGCCAATGCAGTGCTGATGAGCCTGCCGCCGATTGCCAAATGGACCTAGGCTTGCAGACGTAGCAGCAGCCCAACACCCAGCACGATCACCGCCATGCCGATGGTCTGGCGGCGGCGGACGGGCTGTTTGAACGCATAGCGTGAAACGGCGGTGGCAAAGATCACCTCGACCAGCGCCAATGTGCGGACATTGGCGGCGGAGGTCAGCGCAAAGCCGATAAACCAGAACTGCGAGGCGAAGGCCCCAAGAAACCCTGCAAACAGTGAGCTGCGCCAGACCGAGAACGACGCGGCTAAAGCGCGGCGGTTGAACAGCGCCATCCAAATCACCAGCGTGGTGGTCTGGATCAGCAGGGTCAGCGCGAGGGTGGATGTCGCGCGGATCAGAAAGCCGCCACTTTCCAGATGCACGATGCCGCCGCGAAAGCCGATGGCCGATGCGCCAAACAACCCACCCGCCAGCAAGCCCAGAAGCGCGGGGCGGCCCAACTGCCAAACGGCGGTGCCGGGTTTGATCGACATCAGCATGACGCCTGCGCTGGCGATCACGATGGCAGACAGTACCGGCAGGCTGATAGGGTCGCGCAGGATCAGGGCGGCGGCAAGCGCCACGATGACAGGCTCGGTTTTCAGCCAAGCCGTTGTCACCGCAAAGCTTTGCGATTTCATCACCACCAGCATCAAACCGGTGGCGGTGATCTGCGCCAAAGCCCCGGCGAAGGTAAAGCCAAGGCTGGGCAGGTTGGGGATCGGAATGGCTTCGCCTGTGGCGAACGTGACCAGCGTCAAGAATAACAGCGCGAACGGCAGGCCGAACAGAAAGCGCACCTGCGTCGCGCCCACGGTGCCGATTTGCCGCGTCAGGCTGGATTGCATCGCATTGCGCGCGACTTGGCCGATGGAGCCTACCAGCGCTGCCAGCACCCAAAGACCGCTCACGCCCAAAGCCTGCTCATGGCTGGCTGGCGATCAGGCGGCCCAAACGCTTCATGCCCTCGTCAATCGCGGCCTCATCGCCGCAGGAGAACGACAGCCGCAGGGTGTTGCCATTGCTGCCATCGGCGAAGAACGCCCGACCGGGCACAAACGCCACACGCTCGGTTTGCAGCGATTGCGCCAGCAGGTCTGCGCCGTCCATCCGTTCTGGCAGGGTCAGCCAGATGAACATGCCACCCTCGGGCTTGGTCCATGACACACCCTCGGGCATCTCGCGGGTCAAGGCCTTCAGCAGATGGTCGCGGCGAGCTTGGTAGGTTTTGCGCAGTTTGGCCACGTGGGCGTCAAACTGGGTTGAGGCGACATGATGCGTCACGATCTGGTTGGTGGTCGCCGAGTGCAAATCAGCCGCCTGTTTCATCAACACAAGGCGGCTGATCACCTCCGAAGCACCACACACCCAGCCCACCCGTAGACCGGGCGCAAGCGATTTGGAGAAACTTCCGCAGTAGAGCGTGCGGCAATTTTCAATGTCGGCTTTGCGGGCGATTTCCAGTGCCAGAATCGGCGGAATCGCCTCGCCATCATAGCGCAGGGTTTGGTACGCGGCGTCTTCCACCACCGCGATGTTCATCTCATCGGCGAGATCAATCACCGCCTCGCGGGCCGACCGCGCAATGGTCTCGCCAGTCGGGTTGGCGAAATCGACCGAAAGGTAGGCGAATTTCACCCGACCGCCAGCGGCCGCGGCCTTGGCGGTAAAATCGGCGGCGGGGCGGTTGGTGTTGGGGTCCAAGCGGTCATAGGTGGGCTCGTAGGCGTTGAACGCGCCCAAAGCGCCGAGATAGGTCGGCCAGCCGACCAGCACGGTATCATTCGGTGAGATCATCAGTTTCGCCAGATAATCAAGCGCTTGCTGTGATCCCGAAGTGATCAGGACGTTATCAGCGGTGCAGGGCACGCCGATCTTGCCCATCTCGGCCACAATCCAATCGCGCAAAGGCTTATAGCCCTCGGACACCGAATATTGCAGGGCGGCCCCGGCCTTAGGCCCGGTCAAAGCGGCTGAGAACGCATCGCGGAAGGCTTCGGTGGGGAACAAAGCTGGGTCGGGGATGCCGCCCGCAAAAGAGATGATGTCGGGCTGATCCAGCAGCTTCAGAAGCTCACGAATTTCCGAGGCTTTCATCCGCGCATTGCGGGTTGCCAGAACACTATTCCACTCCACGACAGTCCTCCCAAACAGTTTGGCAGGACTTTTGCCTTGGGGCGGGGGTAAGTCAATATCTATGACCTAAAACGTGATTGGAAGGATGGACCGAGTCAGCGACGCAGGTGAGATGACCTCATTTGCCCATCCGTTGCCGCAGCAGACCCATCAACTCCCCGTCCCTCGGCAGTTTGTCGGCCTTGCCTTCTTCGGACAGGTAGTAAAACTGACCCGGAGTGACGGATTTGGGCAATTCGTAATCCATGCCCTCCCATTCATCCTCGCGGAAAGAATAGAAAGCCCAATGGCCGCCGCGCGCCTCGACCGCGTCCATCACGTCGGTCAGATAGGCGGCGCAATCGGGCCAGAGCCGCATGCAGCCGAATTCAGCAGCGACCACGCGGGTAGGGGGCAGGCCTTGCGCCGCTGCCCAGTCATAAGCGTGGTCGATATGGGCGGCGACGGCGGCTTTGTCCCAGACCTGTTTGCCCCCAGCATAATCGGTGGTCACGCCCGGATAGCGAAGCGGCACATCGCGTTTCATGTTGGGCGCACTGGTTGCGGCATAGGGTTCATACATGTGAAACGCATAAAGCACACGATCATCGGCCAGTTTCGCGGGCCAAGCAGCCAAAGCGCGCGGATTGGCATAGTAGCCGCCATCGACCATCACCGGCGTTACCGGATCAACCGCCCGGATCGCCGCGATCATGCGGGTATAAAGCGCGGGCAGATCGCGCGGGGTTCCGGCCTGGGTGGCTTGCCACGCCTGCAAATCCGGCATCGCTCCGTTTTCAGCAAGGCCCGTGGTCTTTTCCGGCGCGGGCTCATTCAGCAGATTGTAGCCCGCCACGGCGGGATGATCTTTCAATGCGGTGGCCAGATCGCCCCAGAACTGGACCGCTTGATCGCCGAAGGCCGGATCGGACCACAGCCGATCATCGAACGTGCCATCGTTCTGCTGCGTCCAGCGCGCGCCGGGCAGGCTAAGCGGCACGATCACCACTTTCAACCGGGCAGCGTGGGCGGCATCCAAAGTGGCGCGCAGGGTGGCGAGGTCTTCCGGCACGAGGCCCGTGTAATGGTTAGCATCGCCAATCAGGAAATCGCGGCCCGTGCCCTGCCACTTGCTAAAGGTCAGCCGCACCCATGTTGCCCCGGTATCGGCCAAGGCTTTGAAATAGGCTTCATCCTGCGGCTTGGCGTTGAAGCCGTTGGCGCCTTTCTGCGGGCTGTCCCAGAAGCTGATCAGATCAGCACTATAGGCAGCGGCGGGCAAAAATGCACAAAGCGCGGCGAGGCGCAGGGCGGGCAGAAGGGGCATTTGAGCGACTCCAAAATTCACATTGCGGTGTTTAGCCCAACGTGCAAGTAAGCGCCCCCTCAAAAAACGGGCTGGCCGGAACCGGGCGGATTTCTACTGCTGCCGCACGGTTTCCACCATCAGCGCCACATTCTCAGGATCGGCATCCGGCGTGATGCCGTGGCCGAGGTTGAAGATATGCGGCCCAGCTTGGAAGGCGGCTTTGACTCGGCGGGTGGCGTCGATCAACTCTTGCCCGCCCGTGACCATATGGCTGGGCGACAGATTGCCTTGCACGCAACCGCCGGGTTGCACATTTTCCGCCGCCCATTCCGGGCTGACCGAGTTGTCGATGGCGACACAATCCGCGCCAGTGGCTTGCGCAAAACCGATATAGCCAGCGGCCGCTTCCCGCGGAAAGGCGATGATCGGCAAACCGGGGTGCGTGGCCTTTAACGCGGCGATAATGCGAGCGGTGGGTTTCACGGCGAAATCGCTGAAATCCTGGCCTTTCAGCGACCCGGCCCATGAATCGAACAGCTTGACCACTTCCGCCCCAGCCTGCACCTGCATCGAGAGATAGTCGATGGTGGCTTCGGTGATCACATCAATCAGGGCGGCGAAGGTGGCGCGGTCGGTGGCTTTCAGGGCATGCGCAGGGCCTTGATCCTTGGTGCCGCGCCCGGCGATCATATAGGTCGCAACCGTCCACGGCGCACCTGCAAAGCCGATGAGTGTGGTCTGCGGCGGCAATTCACGCGCGAGAATACGGACGGTTTCGTAGATCGGTGCAAGGGTATCGTGGATGCTGTCTTTTGAGCGCAGCGCCCGCACCTCGGCCATCGTGGTTATGCTCGAAAGCCGGGGGCCTTCCCCGGTTTCAAACCACAACTCCGCCCCCAAGGCCTGCGGCAGCAGCAGAATGTCGGCAAACAGGATCGCGGCATCAAAGCCATAGCGGCGGATCGGTTGCAGCGTCACTTCGGCGGCCAAGTCCGAATTATAGCACAGCGACAGGAAATCCCCGGCCTGCGCCCGCGTCGCGCGGTATTCCGGCAGATAACGCCCGGCCTGCCGCATCATCCAGACGGGCGGGGTGGGCAGGGTTTCGCCCGCAAGGGCGCGCAGGATCAGTTTCGAGGTTTGATTGGTCATCGGGGGCCTCCGGTTGCGCCCTTGCGTCCCTTACCTGCGACGGCGTGTCAAGCGCACCTTCGCAGGCCACCTGTTGAAAGGCGCAAGTGTCGCGGCTAAGTCTGAGCTATGACATGTGCACTGCCCACCTCCGCACGGACTTTCAAAATCGGCACCCGTGGTTCTCCGTTGACCCTCTGGTAAGCACATGAGGTGCGCCGATCGCTGATGGCGGCGTTTGATCTGCCCTTGAGGCGTTTGAAATCGTGGTGATCAAGGCCACCGGTGATCTAGTGCAGGACCGCGCGCTGCAAGAGTTCGGCGGCAAGGGGCTGTTCACCCGCGAGATCGAGGAAGCTCTGGGTGCGGGTGAAATCGACATTGCAGTGCATTCGATGAAGGACATGCCGGTGTTGCAGCGGGAAGGCTTGCGCTTGGATTGCTATCTGCCGCGCGCAGATGTGCGGGATGGCTTTGTGTCACATGTGGCGCAGGGCGTGGCGGATTTGGCCCAAGGGGCGGTGGTCGGCTCATAGCCTGCGCCGCCGGCCACAACTCACGCATTGGCGGCCCGATCTGCAACTGGTCGAGTTTCGCGGCAACACGCATACCCGGATGCGCAAGCTGGGAGAAGGCATAGCGCAGGCGACGTTTTTGGCGATGGCCGGATTGGCGCGGCTGGGTATGGCGCAAGTGGCGCGGCCGATTGAGGTGGCGGACATGCTGCCAGTTGTCGCGCAAGGCGCGATTGGGGTGGAGCGTCGGGTTGATGATCCGCGCGCCGAAGCTATGCAGGCGGCGATTCATCATGCACCGACTGGGGTGCAACTGGCCGCCGAACGGGCGTTTCTGGCGCGGTTGGATGGCTCTTGTGAGACGCCGATTGCGGGGCTTGCGGTGCAAGACGGCCATCAGCTTTGGCTGCGCGGCGAGATTCTACGCCCGGATGGCAGCGGGGTGATCAAGGGCGAGGTGCGCGGGCCACAGGCCGATACGGCGGCTTTGGGCACAGGTTTGGCGGCTGACCTGCTAACGCAGGCGGGCGAGGGGTTCTTTGGCTGAGGCGTCGCGTGGGGGCGCACCCCCTGTGGGATATTTTCGCGTAAAGGATGACATTTTCAGATAAGATTCAGGCAAAAAAGCCGCTTTAAGGTCAGACTTTTTGCAGTTTCAGCTCAATTTGACCCGCAGCATCTGATAAGATAGCGGCGGCAGTTTGGCGCTCAAGGTGTCGCCGTCAATGCTGGCACCACTGGCCTTTTGCGGCGCAACTGCCATCGGGTTGACTGAGGTGTTGACCGCGCCCACGTCAGCATGGGTCATCACCTGATGGTCGATCACCTGCGCCGCGCCTGCGAAACCTTGCAGCGAGACCACCATGTCCAGCGCCTCGGTTGAGTGGCGGTTGACGGCGAAGAAGGTCAGTATGCCAGCTTCGGCATCATGCACGCCCGAGACATCGAGATAGGGCACATTCTCGGCCACTTCGGCGGCATAACCGGGGCTGCTGACCGCCAAATTCAGCGCCATGCCGCGCCCGAAGATTGAAGCAAAGTAATACGGATAATAGATGGTCTGCCGCCATGCCTTGCCCATCGGATCGGTCATGATCGGCGCGATAACGTTCACCAGTTGCGCAATACAGGCGATCTTCACCACGTTGGATTTGCGGATGAAGGTGTTCAGGATGCAACCAACTTGCAGCACGTCCTCGAAATTATAGATGTCTTCCAACAGCCGCGGCGCGTGCGGCCAACCCGCATTGCCCTGCAAAATCGCCTTGTCCTGCTCATTGGAATGATACCAGACGTTCCATTCGTCAAAGCTGATATAGACATCACGCTTCGAGCGTTTGTTCGCCTTCACCATCTTGATCGTCGATTCAATCGTGCTGATGTAGCGGTCGAGTTTTTCGTTCAGCGCCAGATAGTTGTCGGTATTCTTGGCGCGGTTTGCGAAATACATATGCAGGCTGATATAATCGACCGACTCGTAGGTATGCTCCAACACGATGCGTTCCCATTCGGGATAAGTCTTCATATCGGCGTTGGAGGAACCGCAAACGATCAACTCCAGCCCTTTATCAAAAGCGCGCAGGGTTTTGGCGACCTCATTGGCCAAGCGGCCATATTCATCGGCTGTCTTGTGACCGACTTGCCAAGGCCCGTCCATCTCATTGCCAAGGCACCACAGACGGCAGTTGAACGGTTCCTCCCGGCCATTCTTGGCGCGCAGATCGCCCCAGTGGCTGCCGGTCGGCCCGTTGACATATTCGACAAAGTTGCGCGCATCATCGAGGCCCCGTGAGCCGAGGTTGATCGCCAGCATCATCTGAGTGCCGACAGTATCGCACCAATCCTGAAACTCATGCACGCCCACCTGATTGGCGTCCGAGGTGTGCCATGCCAGATCCAGCCGCACCGGGCGCTGATCCTTCGGGCCGATGCCATCTTCCCAGTTATAGGCCGAGACGAAATTGCCGCCGGGATAGCGCACGAAGGGAATGTTCAGATCGCGCACCAGCTCTGCCACATCGCCGCGCATGCCATTGGCATCGGCGGTCGGGTGGTCGGGCTCGTAGATGCCCGTGTAGATCGCACGGCCAAGGTGTTCGAGGAAGGCCGAATAAATCCGGTCGTCGATCTGGGCGATGGTGAAGTCTTTGTGCGCGGTAACGCTGGCCTTCATAGAACCGTCCTCCCCGACGGGCCCCCGCAGGGGCGATATGAGTATCTTGTTTTAAGATATACATCAGGAAATCGGGTAGTTCGTCAAGCCCCCTTACGCCCTAGCGATGTGTGATCAACCGCATCACGATGTCTTGGTCGTAATTGCCAAAACCGCGCCCGAAGATATTCAGCCCGCCGGGATGGCGCGCATCGTCTTTCACCGCGATGCGCAGCCGGATCGAGCGATGCGCGCCCAAGTCGAGGTCTTTCAGTGACAGCGGCGACATCTTCCGCCCGTCGATATAACTGCCATCGCCGGTGACGCGCATCGATTTCAACATGCCATATTGGCTGCCTTTCAGCTTCCACCAACTCGGCGTGTAGACCCCGCGCTGGTCGCCGTAATCACCGGGCGAAGTCCAGGTGCCAACCTCGGTCTGATTGATCGAAAAGGTGATATCGCTGGGCCAGTCGGCAGCGGTGCCCGGCACCTCGGACGACAGCTCCATTGAAAATTCAACGGCATTCAACTGCCCATTCATCAGTTTGATATTGTTAGGAAACTGATACTCAACATAGCCGCGGGTGAACCAGATCAACCCCGCGCTCATCCGACCCGGATCAAGGAATGTGTCGGGCACATCCAGCAGGCCGATGATGCCGTCGCTGGAACATAAGCCGCAGGGCGCGGACACTTCGCAACTGGTGTACAGGCCCAGCGGCATTGCGACCTCAATCGTATCGGCGCCAGCGCTGGCCGGGTCTTTCTTGAACATTACCAAAACTTCATCAAACAGCGTATGGCAAACCTTCTGATTGCCCTTCTTGGCGCGCAGGGTTTCGGTGCGGATCAGCCCCGCATCCTCCAGCACTTGCACGTTGGCCGAGACCGAAGATTGCGGCATCGACAGCGCCGCGGCGATGGCATTGACGTTCTGCGGACCTTGATCATGCAGCAGTTTCAAGATGCTGACGCGCACCGCAGAGGCCAGCGCTTTCAGGGTTTCGATACCTTCAACCGGGTCGACGATCAGAAAATTGCGGCTCATACCGGTGGCCTTTCGCGAGATTGGCCATATGTATCAGCTTTTTTGGTCTGGTCAAACTTTCGGCCCAGCTACCGAGCCACGCAGGATCAGTTCGCAGTCGATCTTGATGCGGGCCGGGCTAAGCGGGCGGCCCAAAGCGGCGCGGTCCAGCAGTTCGGCCACCGCCCAGCGAGCCATTTCCTCGTGCGGCAGGATCATCGTGGTCAGCGGCGGGCGCAAGGTGGCCGCGATATCGTCGTTGTCAAAGCCGATCACCGAAACGTCCTCGGGCACGCGCAAGCCGCGTTCAGCCAAAGCCTCGTAGCAGCCCAAAGCAATGCGGTCGTTGAAACAGAAAATCGCGGTGGGGGGCTTCGGCAAATCCAGTAGATGCAGCGTCACCTCGCGACCCGAGGCGGCGGTCCAAGCCGGGCCCGCCAGCAACTCCGGCGCGAAGGCGATGTCATGCGAGGCCAGCGCGCGGCGGTAGCCAAGCACGCGATCCCGCGCAGCCTCCCCCCAGCTTTCGCCCGGGATATGCGCGATGCGGCTGTGCCCGGCATGGATCAGCGCCTCGGTTGCGGCATAGGCTCCGGTGACGTCGGCGGGCACAACCGAGACATAGCTGGCCCCCGCGGCATGGCAGTTCAGCAGGATCGCCGGCAGGTTGGCGAGTGCCGCAGGCGGCTGCACGGTGCGCGTCATCAGCGAGGTGTAAAGCACGCCGATCAGGGCGCTGCCCGCCAAAACCTCTAGCGCCGCAGCCTCGGTCTGCGCATCCCCCCCGGTGCAATAGATCGCCACCAGCGCGCCTTGACGGGCGGCTTCCAAGCGCGCGCCTTCGATGAATTGCGTGGCAAAAGGCGTGGCCATTACCTCGTCAATCAGCAGGCCGATCAGCTTCACATCGCTGGAGCGGGCAAGGCCGAGTTTGCGCAAATAGCCCATTTCATCAGCAATCGCGCGGACCTTTTCGCGGGTGTCTTCCGAGATGCGCGCGTTCTTCACCCCACCCAAAACCAGCGAAACCGTGGCCTGCGACACCCCGGCCCTTTGGGCGATATCACTCATCGTGGCGCGTTTGGTCATCACTTGGGTCCGCTGCTGTCTGAGATGCTTGTGACGAATCGGCTTGTTAGATGCCAGTGATAATATTATTAGTAAAATATTATCATGACGAAGAGGCAACTGTGACACAACGCGATCAGATCAGCTTGGACGGGGTTTGGCAGTTCTCGCATGAAGGCGGCGCTTGGCGTGAGGCGGTGGTGCCGGGGCCGTGGCAGGCGCAATTCGCCGATCTGCGGCACGCGTCGGGGCGTGCGGTGTATCGTCGCGAATTTGCCCGGTTTGATCTGACGGGGCAGATGGCGGTGCTGTGCTTTGGGGCCGTCAGCTATCTGGCCGAGGTTTGGTTGAACGGGCATTTGTTGGGGTCGCACGAGGGTGGATATCTGCCGTTTGAATTCGTGCTGACGGATGAAATGCTACAAGATAACAATCAGATAGAGGTGAGGGTTTCGGTGCCGGGCGATGCCGATACCGTCCCGGCTTTCGCCGAAATCCCACATGGCAAGCAAAGCTGGTATGGTCCGATTGGCGGCATCTGGCAGCAGGTCAGGCTGGAATTGCGCGCACCCGTGCATCTGCGGCATTGCGCGATCTCGGCGCAAGTCTCGGGCAGCGTAGCGGTTGTGTTGGAGGTGTCGGGGCAGGCTGCGGCGGGGCTTGAGGTGCTGGATGAAGCGGGCCGGGTGGTAGCCGAGGGCAGGCTTGTGGCTGGGGAAACCGAGGCGCAACTTCTGGTGACAAACCCGGCGCTGTGGTCGCCGGATCAGCCAAATCTTTATCATCTGCGGGTCAGCTTGGCCTGCGACACCACCCTGCACCGCTTTGGCTTTCGCAGCTTTGAAACGCGGGCGGGGCAGTTTTTCCTGAACGGTCAGCCCTATTACATGCGCGCGGCTTTGGATCAGGATTATTATCCCGAGGGCATCTGCACCCCGCCGTCGTTGGGGTTTCTGGAGGATCAGTTGCGCAAGGCCAAGGCGCTGGGGCTGAATATGCTGCGCTGTCACATCAAGGTGCCGGACCCGCGCTATTATGAAGTGGCGGATCGCTTGGGCATGTTGATCTGGACGGAAATCCCAAATGTTGGCCAGTTCACCGCAGGCTCGGCGCGGCGGATGCGTGAGACGATGGAGGGGATTTTGCAACGCGACGGCAACGCGCCCTGTATCGTGATCTGGACACTGATCAACGAAGATTGGGGCACCCGGCTCTGTGAAGATCCGGCGCATCGGGCTTGGCTGGCAGCAGAATATGACTGGTTAAAGCAGCGCGATCCGTCACGGCTGGTGGTCGACAACTCACCCTGCCACGGCAATTTCCATGTGAAAACTGATATCAATGATTTCCATTATTACCGCTCGGTGCCAGAGCGCCGCCGCGAATGGGATGCGCTGACTGCCGAGTTCGCGGCGGGCGCGGATTGGACCTACACACCGTTCAGTGATGGCCAGCGCAGCGGGTCCGAGCCGCTGGTGGTATCAGAGTTTGGCGTCTGGGGGCTGCCCGACCCGGCGCAGGTGCAGTTGGGTGGGGCCGAACCATGGTGGATGGAAACCGGCGGCGCTTGGGGGGAGGGTACGGCCTATCCGCATGGCGTCGAAAACCGTTTTGACGCCCTGCGGCTTGCGACAGTGTTCGGCGATTTCAACCGCTTTGTTCAAGCTGCGCAGTGGTATCAATTCGCCAATCTGAAGTATCAGATCGAGGTGATGCGGTCTTGGCCGCAGATCACCGGCTATGTGATCACCGAATTTACCGATGTGCATTGGGAGTCTAATGGACTTCTGGATATGAACCGCAACCCCAGGGTGTTTCACGACCGATTCCCACAAATTAACGCTGATTTGGTGATCGTGCCAAAGGTCACGCATTATGCGGGTCGGGTGGGAGAGGCGTTCCTGTTCGGCTTGGCACTTGCGACGGGGGGGAAGGCAGTGAACGGTGCGGCGCTGCGCTGGCGGGCCGAGGCGCAGAGCGGCGAGATCTCTGTCTCGGGGCAAGCGCATCAGGTGGTGGAACTGGGGCAGATCGGTTTGCAGATCGCAGCGGGGGCCAACCGTATGCTGCTGGTGGAATTTGTGCTGGAAAGCGCTGGGGTAGAACTTGCGCGCAACCAGATTGAGATAGCGGTTTATAATAAGCCGACGGCGAAGGGCTTGCCGAAGATCGCGACCACGGACGCGGCTTTTGCGGCGCATTGTGCGGCGCTGGGTTGTATGGTGGTGGATGCAGAGTCGGCAGATGTGACGGTGGTGCGGGCGCTGGATGCAGCCGATATCGCCCGGATGCAGGCTGGTGCGCGCTATCTGTTGGTGGCAGGTGAACATCCTGATGCGAATGGGAAAATCCGCCTTGATCCACCTCGGCGGGAGCAACCGTTCATCCCGATTATCGATGAAGTTCCGGGGCTTCCCGGCAGCATAGAGGGTCAGTTGCCGAACATGGTGCTGCACGCAAGGCATGGCTCGATGTGGCGAGGCGATTGGATTGCGGGTTTTTCGTGGATCAGGCGTGACGGGGTGTTTGCCGATATGCCGGGTGGGCCTTTGGTCGATCTGTCGCTGGATAGGGTGATCCCGCATCATGTGCTGACCGGCTTTCGCGCTTGGGAATATGGCGGCCCGGTTCATGCTGGCATCGTAGTTGGCTGGGCGCATAAACCCGCCGCCCTGATCGCAGAGCGCCGGATCGGGCGCGGCGGTTTGGTCGCCACCACTTTCCGCCTGACCAATGATGCGCCGGGGGTTGATCCGGTGGCGCAATACCTGCTGGAGGCGCTGATCGGCTTGGCGGCGCAAACGGCGACGGATCGGCAACGAGTATCCCATGAAATGAGTATCCCCTGAATAGATATATATCGGAAAAGATGGTTGACACGTCCGCGCCAGCATCCCTAATCTTGGGTTGAACGAGGAGCCGGGTTTGCGTGCGAGGAGGCGCGCGGCCCAAATCATCTTCCCGTGACAGTTTGCCCCGCGGCGCCAGCGGGATGCGACAAGGGCTAACGGCGCAGGGGCGATATGCCCCACTACGCAGGGAGGAAAATGCGATGAAGAAGCTTTTGAGTGCGGTTGCCGTGTCTGCCATGATGTTGGCGCAAGCGGCGATGGCGAAGGAAACCGTGGTCTGGTGGGATTTCCTCAGCGGCGGCGACGGGGCGCGGATGAAGACGCTGATCGACAAGTTCAACTCTGAACATGCCGACAGCATCGAAATTCAGTCCACCACGCTGGAATGGGGCGTGCCGTTTTACACCAAAGTGCAAACTGCCGCTGCGGTCGGCGAAGGCCCCGATGTGATGACCTATCATCTGTCGCGGCTGCCGTTGGGCGTCTCGACGGGCACTTTGTCCGAGATTACGGCGGAAGATCTGGCCTCGGTCGGGTTGAAGGCCGAAGACTATGCCGCGGCGAACTTTCAAGCAGCACAGGTTGATGGCAAGCTTTACGCGGTGCCTTTCGATATGCACGCCGCGGTGCTGTATTATAACAAGGATATGCTGGCCAAAGCCGGGTTGATCGGCACGGATGGGCTGCCAACCGGGCTGGATGGCATCGACAACTTCACCGCCGCGCTGAAAAAGCTGCAAGAGGGCGGCGCGGAATACGGCATCTCGATCCACGATGGCGCGGGCGACTCGCTGTGGCGGATTTTCTATTCGCTGTTTGGTCAGCAGGACGGAAAATTCCTGACCGACGAGAATTTCTTGGCCGGGGACAACCTCGACAAAGCGGTGAAGGCCACCGAAGTGATTCAGAACTGGGTGAAAGACGGCTATGCCCCAGCCTCGATCAAATACCCGGCCTCCATCGCGCTGTTCACTGGTGGCAAAGCGGCGATGCACATCAATGGTGTCTGGGAAGTGCCGACGATGACCGACCTGAAGGACAAGGGTGAGTTGTTTGAATGGGGTGCGATCCAACTGCCGACGTTCTTTGATCACCCCGCGACTTGGGCCGACAGCCACGCCTTTGCCATCCCGAACAACGTCGGCAAAGCGATGACGCCCGAGAAGAAAAAGGCCGTGCTGGAAGTGATCGCATGGATGAACAAGAACTCGACTTTCTGGGCAACTGCTGGCCATCTGCCCGCCTATAGCCCGGCGCGGGACACTGACGAGTTCCGCAACATGCAGCCGAATGCCACCTATGCCAAACTGGCCAATACCGCGATCTTTGATCCGTCTTCGGTTCTGGCGGGTGTGGCCTCGCCTGTCTACGATGCAGCAGGCAACTTCCTGATGCCTGCGGTGAATGGCGAGATGACCGCGCAAGAAGCCATGGAAGCCATGCGTGACGATTTGAACGGTCAGGCCGAATAGCCCACTGACCTATCGGCTCTGCTGGCGTAACCTCCCGCGTCAGCAGGGTTTTTCGGCCTTCATTCAGGGGTTGCCCATGTCGAAATATCGCCGCTCGGAAGTGATGACCGCCTGTGTGCTGCTGGCACCGTTTGTGATCGTCTATGCGGTCTTGTTCGTCTATCCGACGCTGAAAATGGTGGCGATGACCTTCACCAAGGCCCCGTTGATTGGCGAAGGCGAATGGGTTGGCCTGAAGAACTACGCCCGGCTGTTCAAGGACAAGCTGTTTTTCAGCGCCGTCACCAACACCTTCTATTTCGTGGCACTGACGGTGATCCCCTCGACCTTGCTGGGGCTGTTTGTGGCAATGGGGGTCAATCGGCTGAAAGGCTGGTTGCAAAGCGTGGTGCTGGCCTGCTTTTTCATCCCCTATATCTTGCCGGTATCTGTGGTCTATCGCACCTGGAACTGGATGCTCGACAGCCAGTTTGGCATCGCACAATACCCCATCGCGATGATCGTTGGCGGCAACGTGCCGATCTTCCGCACGGTTTCCTTGTTCATGCCAACGGTGGCGTGGATCACGGTCTGGTGGCTGATCGGCTTTAACATCCTGCTGTTCATCGCCGGGCTGCGCAATATCTCGTCCGAGATATACGAGGCGGCACGCTTGGACGGTGCGACCCGCTGGCAGATGTTCCGCCGCATCACTTGGCCGCTGATCTGGCCGATCACCGTGCTGGTGGCCACCATCCAACTGATCATGCAGTTGAAGATTTTCGATCAGGTCTATCTGTTCGCCCAAGGCGGGCAGGCGGATCGCACCATGGTGCTGGTGCAACTGATCTACCGCTCGGCTTTCCAGAAAAATCAGGGCGGCTATGGTGCGACGGTCGCGCTGATCCTGTTCCTGCTGATCGTGGTGCTGTCGGTGCTGCAATATCAACTTTTGCGCGCACGGGGTGAGAAATGACGGCGATTGCCAACCCCGCCGCCCGCCGCATCCGCCGGATAAACCTTGCTGCCGGTGCCTTGACGGCGCTGATCGTGCTGGCGGCGATCTTTTGGGCCTTCCCGATCTACTGGGTGCTGGTCACAACGCTGAAACCCGAGCAAGACATCGTGCGCCCCGGTATTGAACTGTGGCCGGATCGACTGACGTTTGACGCTTATACCCATGTGTTGTTCAACACCCAGATCGGCCAATGGTATCTGAACTCATTGGTGACGGCGGGCTCGGTGACCTTCGCTGTGGTGCTGATGAGTGCCGCTGCGGGCTATGCCATTTCGCAACTGGAATTTCCGGGCCGCAGGGTGCTGTGGTGGCTGATCCTTGCCAGTTTCATGGTGCCAATCCCGGCGCTGATCGTGAACCACTTCGTGCTGATGAGCCAATTCAAGCTGCTGAACACTTGGGCCGGGGTGATCTTGCCACAGCTTTTGGCCCCGGTCACCGTGATGATCTACAAACAGTTTTTCGACAGCGTTCCCAAAGAGTTTCGCGAGGCGGCGGTGATGGATGGTGCGACGCAAATGCAACTGTTGTTCCGTCTCTATCTGCCGATGAACTGGGGCATCACCACCGCTTTGGCGATCATCACCTTCATCGGTGCGTGGAACCAGTTTCTCTGGCCCTTCCTTGCGGTGACCACGCAAGACAAGATGAACGTCACAGTTGGGATCACCCAAGTCACCGATGCCTTCGGGGTGAAATACGCCCGCGATCTGGCTTCGGCGGTGTTGGCGGGGCTGCCGGTGGCCTTGGTTTACCTGATCTTTCAACGCCGGGTGACGCAGGCGATCATGCTGACGGCGGGGATTAAGGGATGAATGGTTTGCGAAGGGAGTGCGCCTGATGGCTTCGGTCGA
The DNA here is from genome assembly GCF_049896245.1 of Cypionkella sp. TWP1-2-1b2. Lineage (NCBI taxonomy): Bacteria > Pseudomonadati > Pseudomonadota > Alphaproteobacteria > Rhodobacterales > Paracoccaceae > Cypionkella > Cypionkella sp. TWP1-2-1b2. The sequence continues at coordinate 157,203 of NZ_JAFCTX010000007.1, forward strand.
GTTGCAAAATATCAGCAAGGTGTTCGGCGGCCTGCGGGTGATCGACAATCTGAACCTGACTGTGTCGGATGGCTCGTTCACCGCCTTGCTAGGGCCGTCGGGGTGTGGAAAATCCACCCTGCTGCGGATGATCGCGGGGCTGGAGCAGATCTCGGAAGGCCGCGCGCTGATTGGCGGCGTTGACATCACTGATGAGGAACCGGCGCGGCGCAAAGTGGCGATGGTGTTCCAATCCTACGCGCTTTACCCGCATTTGACGGTGGAAGAAAACGTCTGCTTCTCGCTGTCGCTGGCCGGGATGCCGAAAGCCGCGCAAAAAGAACGCGCCGCCGGAGTGGCGAAGATGCTGCAACTGGAACCGCTAATGGCCCGCCGCCCGGCGCAGCTTTCCGGCGGGCAGCGCCAGCGCGTCGCGATTGGCCGGGCCTTGGTGCGCAACCCGGAAGTGTTCTTGTTTGATGAGCCGCTGTCGAACCTTGACGCCATGCTGCGGGTGCAGATGCGGCTGGAACTGGCCAAGTTGCACAAGGATCTGAAAACCACGATGATCTATGTAACGCATGATCAAGTCGAGGCGATGACCTTGGCCGATCAGATCGTGGTGCTGGAAAAGGGCAAAATCCAGCAGGTCGGCTCGCCTTGGCAGTTGTACAATAAGCCAGCCAATCGCTTTGTCGCCAGCTTCATCGGCTCACCGGGGATGAATTTTCTGCGCGGACAAGCCGAACCATCGGCGTTGGGGCTAAGTCTTACTCTGGCTGATACCGCGCGGGTGGAGTTGCCCGCGCACATCATGGCAACGCCGCAATCGGTCGAACTTGGCATCCGCCCCGAGCATCTGCACCTGGTGGCGGCTGGGGCCGGGGATATTGCGGGAAAGGCCTTGCTGGTCGAATATCTGGGCAATACGTCTTACGCCTATATTGAAACTGCGTTGGGGCAGGTGATTGTTGAAGCCGATGGGTTGGAGGGTATCAGGCCCGGCACCCCGGTTGGTCTGCGCATTGATCGCGACAAGGCACATGTGTTCCATCAAAGCGGCATGGCGTTGTCACGGGCCTAAGACTGCGCAAGGGGTCTTTGTGGGCTTCAATCAGCAAGTCAGCCGAGGCCTCAGCTTACAAAAATCTTATTTTGCCGCCAAGCCGCGCGATTTGCACGGCTTGGGTTCTTATGGCGGCTCAGCATCGAAAACGCGTTTACGCAGCGCGAGAAGCAGATACTTTCGATCCTTATAAACCTGAACCGCTTTAAGCGACTTCCCCCATGGCGCGCGAGGCCAGCAGCCGTGCCATTGTCTCGCCCATGCTGGACGGGTTCGGCGCAACCGTGATGCCTGCGGCTTCCAGCAACACCACCTTTTCCTGCGCACTTTCGCCAAAGGCGCTGACAATCGCCCCGGCATGGCCCATCTTGCGACCTTTCGGTGCCGACAGCCCAGCGATATAGGCGACCACAGGCTTTTTCATATGATCGCGGGCATAGATCGCGGCTTCCGCCTCTTGTGGCCCACCAATCTCGCCAATCATCATCACCGCATCCGTTTCGGGGTCAGCCTCAAACAGCGCCAGAATATCGCGGAAACTGGAGCCATTGATCGGATCGCCGCCAATACCGACAGAGGTGGAAACCCCAAGCCCAAGGTCCTTCAACTGGCTCGCCGCCTCATAGCCCAAAGTGCCAGACCTCCCGATGATGCCAATCCGTCCGGCCAAATAGATATGCGGTGGCATGATGCCCATAAAGCCCTTGCCCGGCGAAATCACCCCCGCGCAATTCGGCCCGATCAGCCGTAGTTTACGCTCCGCCGGATAGCGGCGCAAAAACCGCTTCAGCTTCATCATGTCCTGACTGGGGATACCGTCGGTCACGCAAACCGCCGTCTTAATCCCCGCATCGGCAGCCTCCATAATCGCATCGGCGGCGAAGGGCGGCGGGACGAATACGAGGCTTGCTTCCGCCCCGGTCGCCTCCACGGCCTCACGCACGGTGTTGAACAAAGGCAGGCCAAGATGGGTCTCGCCGCCCCTGCCGGGGGTGACGCCACCAACAACATTGGTGCCGTATTTGATCATGTCGGCGGCGTGAAAGCTGCCGATGCGGCCCGACATGCCTTGCACAATAACGCGGGTGGCTTCTGTGATGAGAATGGCCATGAGTTCCTCCTATGCAGCTTGACGGGGGCGGGAAGTCGAGGCGGCGACGGCGGCGGCCGCAGCCTCGGCCAAAGTGTCGGCAGAGATCAGCGGCAAGCCTGACGCCGCAATGATCGCGCGGCCCTCATCGACATTGGTGCCCGCCAAACGCACCACGACGGGGATCGTCAGCCCGACCTCGCGATAAGCCTGCACCACCCCTTCAGCGACCCAATCACAGCGGTTTATCCCCGCGAAGATGTTGACCAAAATCACCGAGACATTGCCATCCGCCAGCACTGTGCGAAAGGCGCGGACCACACGCTCGGGGCTGGCCCCACCGCCGATATCGAGGAAATTGGCAGGCTCGCCCCCCGCCAGCTTGATCATATCCATCGTCGCCATCGCCAGACCCGCGCCGTTGATGATGCAACCTATATCGCCATCAAGCCCGACATAAGACAGCCCATGATCGCCCGCCGTGGACTCGCGCGGGTCTTCTTGGCTACGATCCCGCAACTCGGCAATTTCGGGCCTACGAAACAACGCGTTGGTGTCAAACGACATTTTCGCATCCAGCGCCACCAGATCACCGGTGCCGGTGATCACCAGCGGATTGATTTCCACCATCACCGCATCCAGATCGCGGTAGGCGCGGTAGCACGCGCGCAGAGTCGCAACCATCTGCGCGATCTGGCCCCCCTTCAACCCCAGCTGGAACGCGAGTTCCCGCGCCTGAAACTCCGACAACCCCACCGCCGGATCAATCGTCATCCGCCGCAAGCTGTTCGGATCGCTTTCGGCCAGATCCTCAATCTCAATCCCGCCATGCGCCGAGGCCACGATCATGATGCGTTCTGATTGCCGATCCAGCACGAAGCCTAGGTAAAGTTCCTGCGCAATCTCGGACGCGGCCTCCACCCAAACCCGGTAAACCCCCTTGCCTTTGGCATCGGTCTGCTTGGTAACCAACTGCTTGCCGAACAAAGTTCCGGCGAAAGCCTGCACCTCATCGGGGGTGCGACACAGTTTGACCCCGCCCGCAGCTCCGCGCCCACCGGAATGGATTTGCGCCTTGACCACCCAAGCTTTGCCGCCCAACTCCCGCGCCCGGTAGCCTGCTTGTTCCGGGCTGTAAGCCAAGCCACCTCGCGGCACGGGAACGCCGAAACGCGCCAGAATTTCCTTGGCCTGATACTCGTGAATGTCCATGTTTTCCTCCCGGATGGGCTCATCGCTTCCTGCGGGCGCTTTTCGCAGCGCAGAGGGACCGCAGGGACCGACAAGCGATTGGTTTCAGCGCGCCGCAATCGCGTCGGCAAGCACCAGCACGTTCATTGCCATTTTCGCAGACGCCGCATCAATCATTCGGCCATCCAAAGATGCAGCGCCCTTGCCCATCGCGGCCGCCTTCTTCAATTCCTCAATGATCCGCCGCGCACGCGTAACTTCGGTATCCGGCGGCGAGAACACCTCATTCGCCAAGGCCACTTGGCTGGGATGGATCGCCCATTTGCCCTCGCAGCCCAACGCCGCTGCCCGACGCGCGCCATCTTTATAGCCCTCAGGATCGCTGAAATCGCCAAACGGACCGTCAATCGCGCGCAAGCCATACGCCCGGCAAGCCACCACCATCCAGCTGATCGAGGCATGCCACTGATCACCCGGATAATGTGGGTTCAAGCCGCCGATATTGGTCGTGCGCGCCCGCATCGAGGCCGAGAAATCCGCGACGCCAAAGTGCAAAGCCTCCAGCCGCCCGCCAAACTGCGCGATGGCCTCAACATTGGCCATGCCGAGCGCGGTCTCGATCAGCGCCTCAAGGCCCACGCGATTGGTCAGTCCTTTGGCCTGCTCGATCTGATTGACCATCGCTTCGACCATATACAGATCGCCGGTGACCCCAACTTTTGGCACCAGCAATGTATGCACGCGTGACCCTGCCTGCTCCATCACATCGACCACATCGCGGTACATATAATGCGTATCAAGCCCATTGATCCGCACCGAAACTGTTTTGCCCTTGCCTGCCCAATCAATGTCATTCAACGCCTGAATTGCATTCTTGCGCGCCTGTTCTTTCTCGGAAGGCGCAATCGCATCCTCCAGATCTAGGAAAACGTAATCGGCGGGGCCTTCGGCGGCCTTGTCGATCATCGTGGGGTTCGAGGCCGGAACCGCCAGTTCGGAACGTTGCAGCCGGGGTTTGCGAAGCGGGTAAAGCGTGTGGCTCATCGGTAATCTCCGGGTTATTCTGCTGCAAGGTGAATGGGTTGTGCGGCTGCCGCGAAGACGGTCTGCGCCGCCGCGACGCCCGAGCCGTAGGTCAGACTGACCCCCGCCTGAACCAGAGCCAGCTCGGCCAAAGCAACCGCGGTCAGGCAGGTGCCCTCGTTCAGATCGCCGATATGGCCGATGCGAAACACTTTTCCCGCCAGTGGCCCAAGGCCCGAGCCGAACGAGGCATTGTAGCGGTCATAGCCAATGCGGATCACTTCGCGGGCATCGACACCCTCGGGGGTGCGGATGGCGGTGACGGTATCAGAGGCCAGCGACGGATGCTCGGCGCAAGTTTGCAGACCCCAAGCGCTGACAGCGGCGCGGACGCCTGCGGCAAGTCGGTGATGGCGCGCAGTGATGTTTTCAAGACCTTCCTCCAGCATACGGTCCAAAGCTTTACGAAGCCCGTGCAGCAGTTGCGTCGGTGGGGTGTAGGGAAAATAGCCGCCGACATTGTGCTTCAACTGATCGGCGAAATCGAAATAGCAGCGGCGTCCGGTGGCAGTTTTGCTGGCGGCCAGAGCCTTCTCACTGACCCCCAAAATCCCCAAACCGGCAGGCATCATGAAGCCCTTCTGGCTGCCAGTGACTGCCAGATCGACGCCCCAATCCTCCATCCGAAATTCCAGACAGCCAATCGAGGATACGCCGTCGACGAACAACAACGCATCATGCATTGCCTCATCCAAAACCCGCCGCAATGCCGCCACCGACGAAGTTACCCCCGTCGCAGTCTCGTTATGGGTCAGGAACACCGCCTTGATCTCACCGCGCTTATCCGCCCCCAAACGGCGGGCAAATTCGCTGATCGGCGCGCCCGCACCCCAAGCGAGGTCGATCACCTCGACATTCAGCCCCAGCCGTTGCGCCATATCAACCCAAAGGGTCGAAAACTGACCATGCCGCGCCATTAACACCTTATCACCCGGCGAAAGCGTGTTGGTAATCGCCGCTTCCCAAGCCCCGGTGCCAGAGCCTGAGAACAGCATCACCTCTCCGCTCGCGGTGCGGAAAATCTTTTTCAGATCGCTGAACAGCCCCAGATTGCCCGCGCCAAAATCATGTGCGCGCTGATCCTGCATCGGCACATTCATGGCTTGCCGCACGACTTCCGGCACGTTGGTCGGGCCGGGAATGAAAAGATGATTGATGCCAGTACGCATGTGCCCCCACAGTTGTTGCCTTGTGATGGCATTGATAAAAAATTGTGCAAAATGAAAATTGGTTGTGCTGTGAATGCGAAAGTTTACAAAAGTACAAATCTGTAATATTGTAAACCTGACAAATTATGGATTGTGTGCGACTGTATGCAGAAGACCTTCATTGGCCCGCATTTAAGGCGTTTACGGTTGGAACGCTCGGAAACCCAAGCCGCGATGGCGCGGGCTTTGGGCATCTCGGCATCTTATGTCAACCTATTGGAAAACAATGAAAGATCTGTATCTGTCGCGATCTTGCTGCGGTTGTTCGATATCTATGGTGTCGATTGGCGCGATATCGCGGAAGAAGACAGCACCAGCCAGTTGGCCGATCTGCGCGCGGTCATGGGTGATCCCTTGTTTACAGAAATTCGACCAGAAATCGCTCAAATCCGCGCGGCGATTGTGCATGCGCCTGCAGTGGTTCAGGCGTTCCTGACGCTCTATCGCGCCTATCAATCGGTCGGCGATCAACTGATGTCGCTGTCGCAAAATGACATCGCGCAGACCACGACCTCGCCCGAGGCGGCGGTACATGACGTGTTTCGCCGCAATCGCAACCACTTTGCCGCACTGGAAACCGCAGCCGAAGCGTTCTGGGGCAGCGCCGCCGTGCCGCGCGATGATGTCTATACCGCCCTTAAACAGCGCCTTGCCCAAAAGCTGCGCGTCACAGTGCGGCTGGTCCGCGTCGAAGATCTCCCCGGCGCGCTTCGGCAATATGACGAGATGCGGCGTGAAATCCTGCTCTCCGAAGCTCTCGATCACCCGAACCGTGTCTTCCAACTGGTCCATATGCTGGGCCTGCTGGAACAGCGCCTGCTGATCGACACTTTGGTGCAAAAATCCGGCATCATTGATCCGCGCGGCACCGCCCGGCTGCGGGTAGAGCTGGCAAATTATTTCGCCGCCGCCATACTGATGCCTTACGCCAGCTTCCTGCAAGAAGCCCGCGCCGCGAAATATGATTTCGACCATCTCGCCACCCGCTTTGGCGTCAGCTTTGAGCAAGCCTGCCACCGTGCCACCACTATGCAACGCGAGGGTGCTATGGGCGTGCCGTTTTTCTTCCTGCGCATCGACAAGGGCGGCAATGTCTCCAAACGCTTCAACGCCACCGATTTTCATCTGGCCGAATACGGCGGCGCCTGCCCGCGACTGGATGTACACACCAGCTTCCGCACGCCGGGGCGGATCATCCCGCAGTTTGTTGAGATGCCGGATCGCAGCCAGTTCTTCGTATTCGCCCGCACCGTAGATCGCCCGACATGGGAGCGTCACAGCCAAGACAACCGTTTGGCGGTGGCGATGGGCTGTGCGGTGCAACACACGCCCGAGATCGGCTATGCCGAAACCTTCAACATGGCGCATGCAACGATCACCCAGATCGGCATCAACTGTCGGATTTGCCCACGCGCGCATTGCGATCAGCGCGCGCATCACGCGGCGATCCTGACCCAGCCGATTGACGCGCATCGTCGCGGGGCAACCCGGTATGATGGTTAGACGCGGGCGATAGTTAGCTCTGCCGCACGGGCAGGTTGTGCTGACGATCCACCCAAAGCAGCCCGGCCCCCCCAAGCAACGCCAGCGCACTGCCGATGATGGCGACGGTTTCATAGCCGCCCATCGTCGTGCCAATCGCAAAAGCCGCAGCCCCCAGCACATCAGACACCAATTTTTGCAGTGCAAGCATCGCGCCTGCCGTGCCGGGGCGGCTGTGCATCAAATCCTGATAATAGCTGATTGGCAGGCTGATGATCGCGGTGCCGCCAATGCCAGCCACCAGCGGCATAACCCAGATCCAAGCGCTATCGCACAGCATCGGCAACGCCAGCAGATGCAGAGTGTAAACCGCGCCTCCCACCGCCAGCAAGCTCGCGCGGCGGAACCTGCCCGCGACCCGCGACAGCAGCAACAGGCACGGAACCTCCCAGCCAGCCACAAGCCCGACATAGAGCGCGACATCCGACGCATCGCGGACGGGTGAGTCCTCAAACACCAGCGAAATCAGCACCATATACAGGATACCCGTGGCACTGATCGCCCCCAACAGCAGTAAGCGCAACAGGATGCTCGGATGCGCGATTTCCTTAAACGCTTGTGTAAAGTTCAACCCTGATCGCTGATCCGCCCAGTCGGTAGCCCCATCCCTTGGCCAGCTAAAGTACACCAAAGCCACCAGCCCAAAACTCGCCATTCCCGCGCTGAGATAAATCGCCAGCACGTCAATCCGGGCGGCAAAGCCAAAGGTCCAGAACACCAACATCGCGAGGAAGCTGATCGACATTGCCGACCGTAACGCCGCCTGCACCGTATCGCGGCTGTGGCTGGCGGGGGTGGCAAGGCGGGCCAGCGCAAACAACTGACCATATAGACTAGAGGCAACGGGCAGCAAAATCCCGTGGCACAGGATCAGGCTGATCTTGCCGGGCAGCGCGATCATCAGCACCAGCCCGATCAAGCTCGCCATCGTCGCAACCAAAGCAATCCGCCGCCGATTGCCGCGCTGATCGCCTAAGATGCCAAACAGCACCGAAGCACTGACAGCGATGATCGAGGCCAGCACTAGAACCAGCGCAAACGCGGGCTTGCTCAGACCAATCCGCTCAATCGCGATCAGTGATTGATAGGGGTAGACCGAGGCATTATGCGCGCCCAAAAGCAATAGCGCCAGAAAGATCATGCGCAGCGCGGGTTGGCGAAAGATCAGGACAAGGGCGGACAAGGCAGGCTTTCCGAACACAACGTGCTATCGCTAACGAGACAGGGCGGGGAAGTCCAGATCACGCGGCACGAAACCAAACCGGTGTGCCGTCTTGGGCCCCATCGAGGGGCCACGCAACGGCGTTGCCACGGTTGGCGGCATTCGCAAGCTTGCCCCCAAGCGCCGAAAAGCGCCCCTACCAAATTGCTCTTTTCAAAATACTCCCGCCGGAGGCTCCGCCCTATCCCCCAGCGCACCCCGTCATATCCATCCCCCGGCAGCGCCGCCGAGCGGCCCCTCGATGGGGCCCGAGGTGGCTCCTGTTTCAGGTCAAACCGCAGGAATAACTTTCCCCGGATTCATCCGTCCCTCGGGGTCCAGCGCCGCCTTGACGCGGCCCATCACTTCCAGCGCCACCGGGTCTTTCCGCCGCCGCATTGAGGCCAGCTTTGAGAGCCCCACGCCATGCTCGGCCGAGAAACTGCCGCCCAAAGCCTGCACCTCATCCTCCACCGCTCCGACCACGCGGTCATACAAAGCCGCAGAATCGTCCGAACCGAACACTGTGAAATGGATATTGCCGTCGCCCAAATGCGCCACTGAAAGCGTCTCTGCCCCCGGGTCAAGATCGGGCAGGCGGGCATGAATACGCTCAAAGAACACAGCCACCGCATCGACGGGCAGGCAAATGTCGGTGTCAATCGCTGGCTGTCGCGCCACGGTGATCTCTGCCGCCAACTCCCGCCTTTGCCACATCGCGCGGCGCTGCGCCTCGGATGCTGCGATCTCGGCGTCCAAAATCATCCCCTCGGCCAGCATCTCGGCCAGCACCTCCTCCAGCATCGCGGCCAGCGGCAAAACCCCCTCGGCACCCGTCAAACCATCCGCCGGACGGGTGCTGCCCAGTTCCACCAAAATGTTCACCGCTTGCCGGGGGCTGAACGGCTGGCGAATATCCGGCCGCGCCTCAGCCAGCCTGCGCATGTAGGTTTCCGGCATATATTCAAAGGCTTCCACCAAACCGCCCGAGACCACCTGCAAGCGATTGAGCAGCACCAAAGCATCTGGCAAAGACCGCGCCGACAGCGTGGCCGTCGCATAAGCACGCGGCCGTGGCACCAACTTCATCACCGCAGCAGTGATCACTCCCAACGTGCCTTCCGCCCCGATGAACAGGTGTTTCAGATCATAGCCGGAATTATCCTTGTGCAACTGGCTCATCAGGTTCAGCACACGCCCGTCCGGCAAAACCACCTCCAACCCGAGACACAGCGCCCGCGTCGAGCCATAGCGCAGCACATTCGAGCCGCCCGCATTGGTCGAAAGCACGCCGCCGATCATCGCCGATCCGCGCGCGCCAAACCACAGCGGAAAATACAGCCCCTCGGCCTCGGCGGCCTCGTGCAGACGGTCGATCACCACGCCTGCCTCAACCACCGCAATCCGCGCACCGGCTTTGACCTCGCGGATGCGGTTCAACCGCTCCACCGACAGCATCAACCCGCCATGGGTCATCGCACCACCAACCAGTCCGGTGCGCCCCGACACTGGCACCACCGCCACGCCATGCTTGGCCGCAATCTGCATCACCGCCACCACCTCGGCGGTCGATCCGGGGCGCACGGCGGCCACCGGGTCCGAGGTGTAATGGGTTGTCCAATCCGAACGATAGCGCTCCAGATCAACCCCGGTAATCACGTGGGCGGCCCCAAGCGCCTCGGTCATGTCGGTCAGAAGGCTCATCTGCGTCTCCGGTGTTTTCAGCGCAGTTTCACTTAAGCCTCAGCGGACGCAAGGGCGCTCATCAAGCAGCCTGCTTTCTTCGCATTGCCATCCCAATAAGCGAGGAAAGCCGTAAGGCTTGAGGAGCGGCTAGCTGGCCACCTTTGCCAGCAATTCTTGCACCTTCGGCCCCAGCGTATCCAAAATCTTCGCCACCCCCTTGGCATTGGGATGAATGCCATCTGCCTGCATATATTCCGGATCGAGCAGGCGGGTTTCTTGGTTGATCACCGGGAAGAAGAAGTTATCCGCCAACACCGCACCATATTTCGCCGCCAGATCGGGGTACATCGCATCAAACGCTGTCTTGAAATCCGCGCCGTAATTCCCCGGCGCGCGCAAAGACACCAACAAAATCGGCAGCCCCCGCGCCTGCAGCTCGGCCAAAATCGCATCCAGATTGGCGCGACTGCTGGCCGGATCAATCCCGCGCAGCATATCATTACCGCCCAGATTGACGATCACCGCATCAACATCAGGGCTCAGAGACCAATCAATGCGCGACAGCCCGCCCGCCGTGGTATCGCCCGAGACGCCCGCGTTGATGATTTTTACATCCGCACCCTTCGCCGCCAGCCATGCCTGTAATTGCGGCACAAAGCCCTGATCACTGGGCAGGCCGTAGCCCGCCGTCAGGCTATCCCCCAGCGCCAGCACGGTGGTTTCGGCGTAAGCGGGCGACATCAGCAGAAAAATCCCCGCCGCCACATTGCGAAACGCCCGCAGCGGCGCATATGTGAAGCGGGGCAGCAGGAAGTGAAACATGACTGAGACCGTTCTGGCGTTAGAGGATGCTTGGCTGACCTTGGCCGGAACTGCAGGCCGCGTCGATATCCTCAAGGGCATAACTCTCAGCGTCGGGCAAGGCGAGAGCCTAGGCTTGGTTGGCCCCTCCGGTTCGGGCAAATCTTCGTTACTGATGCTGATGGGGGGCTTGGAGCGGGTGTCCAAGGGTCGGGTTTTGGCCTTGGGCCAAGACATCACTGGGCTTGATGAAGACGCTCTGGCCAAGTTTCGCCGGGGCAGGATGGGCGTGGTGTTTCAATCTTTCCACCTGATCCCCACCATGACCGCCTTAGAAAACGTCGCTTTGCCGATGGAGATTGCCGGGGTCAAAGACGCTTTCCCCCGCGCGAAAGATGAACTTGACGCCGTGGGTCTTGGCGCGCGGATGCAGCACTATCCCGCCCAGCTTTCTGGAGGCGAACAGCAACGCGTGGCTTTGGCGCGCGCCGCCGCCCCGCGTCCGGCGATCCTGCTCGCCGATGAGCCGACCGGAAACCTTGACTCTGTCAATGGCGCCGCGATCATGGAGCTGATATTTGGGTTGCGCGACCGCCACGGCGCGACTTTGGTGCTGGTCACCCATGCCCCGGAACTGGCCGCGCGCTGTAGCCGCGTGGTCCGCTTGGTCGATGGCCGCATTGACGGAACGCCAGCATGAGCTTCGCGCTTGCCGCCCGCATCGCGCGGGCCGAATTGCGTGGCGGTCTGCGCGGCTTCTGGGTGTTTCTCGCCTGTCTCGCGTTGGGTGTGGCCGCGATTGCGGGCGTCGGCATGGTGCGTTCGGCGATTGAAGCGGGGCTGACCGATCAAGGCGCGGTGCTGCTGGGCGGTGATGCGCAGGTGGAATTTACCTATCGTTTCGCCACGTTAGAGGAGCGCGCTTTCCTAGATCAGATCGCCACAAAAACCTCCGAGATTGTCGATTTCCGCTCGATGGTCGTGGCCGGCGCTGCGCATGTGCTGACCCAAGTGAAAGCGGTGGATGACAACTACCCGCTTCTCGGCTCGGTGCAGCTTGAAGCCAGCGATCTGGCAACGGCGCTAAGCGGCACCGGTGCTGCAATGGACGGCATCCTCGCCGACCAGATCGGGCTGAAACTCGGCGACCGTTTCAAACTCGGCGCGCAAGAGTTCACCCTGCAAGGCCGCATCCTGCGCGAACCGGACTCCGCTACCAGCGGTTTCGCCCTCGCCCCCCGCACCATCGTAAAAACCCAAGACCTCGCCCAATCTGGCCTGCTCGAACCCGGCACATTGTTCGATTCCTCCTATCGCCTGCTGCTGCCCCCCAACGCTGACCTCGCCACCCTGCAAACCGAGGCCGAAGCCAAATTCCGCGATTCCGGCCTGCGCTGGAGCGATAGCCGCAAAGCCGCCCCAAGTGTCGCCCGCTTTGTCGACCGCATCGGCGCGTTCCTGATCCTTGTCGGCCTCGCTGGTCTTGCGGTCGGTGGAGTAGGCGTCGCTGCCGCCGTGCGATCCTACCTGGATGCGAAAATCGCCACCATCGCCACCCTGCGCACCTTGGGCGCAACCGGCGGTCTGATCTTCCAAAGCTACCTCATTCAAATCGCCGTCCTCACAGCCCTCGGCGTCACCGTTGGCCTGATCTTGGGCATTGCGGTCCCGATCGTCCTCGCCGGACCCATCCAAGCCGCCCTGCCATTCCCCGCCCAAATCGCCCTCTACCCCCGCCCGATCATCGAGGCCGCATTCTACGGCATCACCTCGGCCTTCCTGTTCGCGCTGTGGCCCCTCGCCCGCAGCGAACAGGTCCGCGCCGCAGCGCTGTATCGCGGCGGCCTCACAGGCGGCTGGCCCCGCGCGCGCTATGCTCTCGCCATATTGGCATTGGCCGCGCTCTTGGTCGGCGGCGCAGTCTTACTGTCTGGCACCGCAAATCTCGCCCTCGGCACAGCAGGCGGCGTGATCGGCGCGCTCATAGTGCTCGCTTGCGCCGCTTGGGGCCTGACCCGCCTTGCCCGCCGCCTTGCGCGCCGAAGCAGATCGGTCACGATGCGCCTCGCCCTTGCGTCGATCGGAGCCCCAAGGGCCGAAACCATGCAAGTCGTCCTCGCCCTCGGTCTTGGCCTCACCGTCCTCGCCGCCGTCGGCCAAATCGACACCAACCTGCGCGCGGCGATCAGTCGCGATCTGCCCACCCGCGCACCCGCGTTCTTCTTCGTTGACATCCAGCCCGATCAAATCGACGGCTTTCGCGCCAAACTTGCCGCCAACCCCGCCGTCACCAAGGTAGAATCTGCGCCGATGCTGCGCGGCATCATCACCCAGATCAACGGCCAAGACGCGCGCCGCGTCGCGGGCGAGCATTGGGTGCTGTCTGGCGACCGCGGCGTGACCTTTGCCGCAAGCCAGCCCGCCAACACCAAGCTGACCGCAGGCACATGGTGGCCCGATAACTACCAGGGCCCACCGCAAATTTCTTTCGCGGCAGAGGAAGCCGAAGAACTCGGCCTGAAACTCGGCGATCAGCTCACCATCAACATCCTTGGCCGCGACATCACAGCCAGCATCACCAGCCTGCGCGTCGTCGATTTCTCCAACGCCGGTATGGGCTTTGTGCTGACCCTCGACCCCGCCGCCGTCGCCGGCGCGCCGCACACCGACATCGCCACCGTCTATGTCAATCCGGGGGCCGACCCCGGCGCGGAAGCGTCAATTCTGCGCGAAATCGCCACCGCCTATCCCAACATCACCGCAATCAGCGTGAAAGCCGCCATCGGTCGCGTCACCGAAGCGCTCACCGCCATCGCCCAAGCCACCACCATCGCCGCCATGGCAACCCTGCTCACCGGGTTTGTCGTGCTGATTGGTGCTGCCGCCTCGGGTGAGCGCGCCCGTGTCTACGAGGCCGCCGTGCTGAAAGTGCTCGGCGCATCCCGCGCCCGCATCCTGCTTAGCTTCGCCCTACGCGCCGCGCTGATGGGGGCCGCAGCAGGTATCGTCGCCATCATCGCGGGCGGCATTGCCGGATGGGCGGTGATGCGCTTTGTGATGGACAGCCCTTATGCATTCGAGCCTGTGTCGGCCCTCACCATCGTTCTGGGCGGCATCGGGGCCACGCTGCTTGCCAGCCTGATCTTCGTCCTGCGCCCGCTTGCCGCCCGCCCGGCGCAGGTATTGCGGTCGCAGGAATAACGCTGTGGAATATATATTCTAGACTATGCGCCTTTGACACGCTAGTTTCTGCCGATTTCTGCCGAGAATTTGCGCGCTATGCCGCGTTCTCGGCAATATCAGATTGATCTTGGCGGCAAATAGAATATCAGTTCTGCAAACGCAAACCCAGTCGGGGCTGCTGCTTTAGGAGGACGACATGACAGTAAAATTCGGGCTTTTGGGCGCGGGCCGCATCGGCAAGGTCCATGCCAAAGCCGTCACAGGCGATGCGGGTGCGCAACTCGTTGCCGTGGCCGATGCCTTCGCGGCAGCCGCCCAAGCGATTGCCGATCAATACGGCTGCGAAGTCCGCTCCATCGACGCGATCTTGACGTCCAAAGACATTGACGCCGTGGTGATCTGCACCCCGACCGACACCCATGCCGACCTGATTGAGCAATTCGTCAAAGCGGGCAAAGCGGTATTCTGCGAAAAGCCGATTGACCTGTCGCTCGCCCGCGTCAAAGCCTGCCTCGAAGTTGTGCGCGCCCACAAAGGCACGCTGATGGTCGGCTTCAACCGCCGCTTTGACCCGCATTTCAAAGCTGTGCGCGCCGAGATTGACAAAGGCACCATCGGCACCCCGGAAATGGTGGTGATCACCTCGCGCGATCCGGGTGCGCCCCCGGTGGATTATATCAAACGCTCGGGCGGGATCTTCCGCGATATGACGATCCATGATTTCGACATGGCCCGCTTCCTTTTGGGCGAGGAAATCACCGAAGTTGTCGCCACCGCCGCCGTGCTGGTCGATCCGGCCATCGGCAAAGCGGGTGATTATGACTCGGTGCAAGTCATGCTGAAGACCAAATCCGGACGACAAGCGATGATCTCGAACTCGCGTCGCGCCACCTATGGCTATGACCAACGCATCGAAGTCCACGGCTCGCTGGGTGCGGTTTCCGCAGAAAACCAGCGCCCGGTTTCCATCGAAGTCGCCACCGCCGCAGGCTACACCCGCCCGCCGCTGCACGACTTCTTCATGACCCGCTACACCGAAGCCTATGCCGCCGAGATTGCCCAGTTCATCGCGGCGCTGGGTGGCAAGGGCAAAGCCGAGCCTTCGGGCGAAGATGGCCTGATCGCTTTGGGCTTGGCCGATGCCGCGCTGAAATCCGTGGCCGAGGGCCGCGTGGTGAAAATGTCCGAAGTGCTGTAACTTCGGTCTGACAAGACAAAGCGCGGCAGGGGAAACTCTGCCGCGCTTTGTATTTCACATTGGCATAAATATCCCCGCGCGGCGCGCATCCGACATCCGTGCAGGAAGCCTCCGGCGGGAGTATTTCAAAAAGAGCAATACCCGGAACCTACTCCGCCAATCCCGTACGCAGTTCTAACTCGATGATTCCCGGCGCGCGGCCGCTGGAGTCATCCTCCAATGCCGTCGCACTCCGGGTGGTCTGCCCGAACCCGGCCTCGGACAATGCCACCGACAAAGTCGAGCCGCCAAGGCCGCGGGCGGTATCCAGCGCGTCTTGCGCGAGGAAACTCAAATCCTCGACTGGCGATTGCGGCAGAGCAGGGGTCATCACCACGATCATCCGCTCATCGCCCAAAACATCCGTGCCGATCTTGAACAGGCCTTTTTTCAGCGTGTCACCGGGTTGCAACCGACCCGAAAACCAATGGCTGATCGCGTAGTCCGCAGCGATATAAAGCACGTTTATATCAACCGGTTGATCCATATTGTTGCGCGCCAGAATGTGCACCTGATCATCTGGCACCAAGCGCGGCACTTCCGCCGCCTTTGCCACCTTCAAACTGGCCTTATCCTTGCCCGTCAGCAGTTCAACATCGACATTCAAACTGCCGGACCCGACCGCCGTGCCCAGCTTTTGCAGATTGATCGCGCGCGCCATCGTGGTCAGGGTATCGGCCAAGACCTCCCCAAGCGCTTGCGGGGTCTTATCCGTAGTAGATACCGAAGGCGTGCTGGCGAAATCCGCAATCAGTCCAGTCGGCGGCAGCACCCAGATCGCATCTGGCCGCGGGCTGTCGTTGATCACAGCCAACCGCAGATCGGCTTCCTCACCCGCAGCGACATAGACCAGTCGAGGGCCAGAGGCCGCTTTTAGTGCCTCCATCGCTTGGGTCAAGGCGGCAACCACGGCGAAATCCTCCACCTTCGGCAAAGCCACCGTCAAAGTGAAATCCACATCACTGCCGATCTTACGCAGTAAAAATCCCTTCGGCAGTTCTGCAGGCAGCCCGGTGTCCACCGCCACGCCCTTGGCCGAAAACGTCTCTACCGAAGTCAGCTTCACAAACCCCAAAGCCGCTGTATCCGCATCGGTCGCCTTGGCCATCACCGCCAGAACTGCGCCCTCAGCCAGCCCATGCAAAGACCCCGCCGGGATGGAAAACTCCGTCCCTTCCAGCTCACCGCTCCATTGCGAAACCCGCGCCTGCGCTACCCCCGAAAACGCCACCCGGTCCAGATCGCCTTCAAACAGCGGCGTCGTCGTGGCCAGCCGCTTCGTGGCATAAGACCGCAGCACTTCCTGCCCGATCTGCCCGTAACTGGCCCCCAGATTCTGCGCCAATATCTCGAACAGAGTATAAGTGAACACGCCCTGCGGCACCCTCCCCGGTTTGCCTTTCGGCAGGTTCTTCTCGGGCGTCACCTCGTTGGTCTGCGCCGCAAAAAACGCCACGAAACTGCCCATGCCGGGCTTTGCGCTTTCATCAAACGGCGCTTCGGCGGCAGGCAAAGCCCGCGTTGAAACTTGCATCAACTCTGCCGGAATTCCCAGAGCGTCGGGCGGTAACGCGCGCAACCGCACATCGTCTTCCTCAATCCCCCGCGTCACCGTGCCGGAATGGCAGCTGTCAAACACCGCCCAGACATCCGCCCCCTTGGCGCGCAACCCGTCGATCATCGTGCCAATCTCGTCATCAATCAGCGCATTCTGCACATGGCCCACCGCATCATCCCAAGGCCCGATGTCCGAGGGCATGAAGGTCTCATCCAGCCCATCCAACTCGGTTTCAGGGTGCAAAGCCGGCGATTGCGAGCCATGACCCGAGAAATGCAGATAGACGAAATCACCGGGCCGCACCCGCACCGTCAAATCCGCCACCGCCGCCCGGATCGCCGCCAGTGTCGGAGCCTGCGCGCCTTGCACCCCATCCGCCAACACAATCACATCCTGCGCCGCAAACTTCACCGGGCTGGAGGTGGTGAGGTAAGTCCGCACCAGCCGCACGTCATTGGCAGGGCCCTTCAGCCAGTATTTCGGATCAAGGTTCTTGTATTCCGCCGCCCCGATCAGCAGTGCGTAATTCTCGCGCGCGAAACTGGGCGCAGCCAGCAGCGCCAAGACCAATCCCTTAACCCCCGCGCGCAGTTTTGCTTTCAGGGCCATGGCGTTAATTCGTCATAAGCGCGTAAGACGTATCCTGCGGGCCCGCGTTTTCCACCTGCATCACAAACCCCTCGCTGCCCGCCGCCGTCCAGCCACAATACGCAATCGGGCTAGGGTTGGTGTCGGCGCAGACCAATTGGCCCTTCGCGTCAAACACCCGCAGGTTCAGATCGGCCTCGCCCTGCGCCTCGACATAAATCTCGGCATAATCCCCCGCTGCAAAGCCGACGCTGGGGAAGCGATCCACCCCGCCGTTTGCCAATGTGCCAATGCTGTACATCGGCCCCGAGGCGACGCCCTTTATCCCTTCGGCCCGCACATCGCCGATCAGTCCGAGCAGCGCCGCATCATCCGCCACCAAAGCCTCGGCTGCAGCCAGCATCGCCTCCCATCCGAGCGGAGCCTCACCCTCGCCGCGAAACGCTACCGACTTGCGCAGCTTCGCCGCTGCGATCAGCAACAGGGGATCATCGGCCGCCACCCCCGCCGCATAAAGTTGCGCTGACAGTTCGGCAGTTTTCACCCCCGACAATGGAGCCGCCACCGCAGGCAAAGCCATCAGGATAAGCAAAAGCGACAGGCGCAGCATGTCAAAGCCCCGGGTTGAAATCACGCGCCAAAGATGCGGCGCGGCGCTGGTCCTGTAAAGTTGCCAAATCGCGGTGACGGCATTTGTCACGCGCTTAGAGCAAGTCACCTTCAATCGGGACCATATCCTGCGGCTTTGAAGTAGTTTCTGCATTCCTGGCTATGGAATAGATCGCAGACTGCACCGACGGCGGTCCAGAGGGCTTGGTACGTTCTGGCTGCGGCCTTGCGTATGAGTGTTTTCAGCTTGGAGAAGGCCATTTCTATCGGGTTCAGGTCGGGCGAATATGGCGGCAGAAAGATGAGGTCGTTGCCTTGCGCGCGCAGGAGTTCGATGGCGCGGCTGGATTTGTGGGAGGACAGGTTGTCGGCGATGACGATCTGGCCGGGCCTGAGGGCCGGGGCTAGCACATGCACAATGTAGGTGTCGAAACTGTCGCGGTTCATCGCGCCGTCGAGAACCCAAGGGGCGATCAGGCCGTCACAGCCAAGGCCCGCGATGAAGGTCTGGGTATGCCAGTGGCCAAAAGGCGCATGGTCGATGAGGCGCT